>DATKFF010000271.1:0-5422 GCA_035511595.1 Solirubrobacteraceae bacterium
AGCGGCGGGTCACGCTCGGCGCGAGCAACGACTCACCGCCCGCCACAACCCTGATCGCGTGAATCAGCTCAGCCGGCTCGCCGCCTTTGAGCAGGAACCCGCTGGCACCTGCGTCGAGCGCCCCGAACACGTACTCGTCGAGTTCGAACGTGGTCAGGACCAGCACGCGTGTCTGGCTGAGCGCGGCGTCCGCCGTGATGCGGCGCGTCGCCTCGAGCCCGTCGAGCTCGGGCATCCGGACGTCCATCACGACCACGTCGGGGCGGAGCTCGCGCACCCGGTCCAGCGCCTCCGCGCCGGTGGCGGCCTCGCCTGCGACCTCGACGTCGTCCTGCGCGTCCAGCAGCGCGCGGAAGCCGGCGCGCACCATCGGCTGGTCCTCGGCGAGGACGACGCTGATAGTCATGACCTGTCCTCTGCGTTGCGCAGCGGGAGCACGGCATGGACGCCCCAGCCGCCGTCGCGTCGAGGGCCGGCGGACACACGTCCTCCGAGCGCCTCCGCGCGTTCGGCCATCCCGCGCAGACCGTGGCCACCGCCCGCGCTCGGCCTGCCGTTGCCCGCGCGACCGTCGTCGGTTATCTCGACGTTGAGCGCATCGGCATTCGCGGTGACCCGCACATGTGCGCTGGAGGCGTCCGCGTGCCGCAGCACGTTGGTCAACGCCTCCTGGACGATCCGGAAGGCGGCTCCGCCGATCACCGACGGCACCACCGCGCCGTTGACGTGCACCTCGATATCGGCAGACACGCCGGCGGACCGGGCACGCTCGACGAGTGTCGGAAGCGCCTCGAGATCGAACGCAGGGGCCCTCGGGGCGACATCGTCCTGATCGCGCAGGAGGTTCAGCGTCGCGCGCAGATCACGGAGCGCCGTGGCCGACACCTGCTTGATGTCCCGTAGCGCCTCGGACGGGTCCTGTGACTCGGGGAGGTCGACCGCGACGCTCGAGCGGACGTTGATCGCGACCAGGAAATGCGCGAGCGTGTCGTGAAGCTCGCGAGCGATGCGCAGCCGCTCGGCACCTTCGCGACGCCGGATCTCATCGTCACGCTCACGCTCGAGGCGCTCGGCCCGCTCCTCTGCCGCCGCGCGCAACGCGCGCCGGGACCTGACCATGTCCCCCAGCGCGACCGACGCGAACACGAGCGGAACGCGGATCGCGACGCCACCGAGATCCACCGAGCCGTCGATCAGCACGATCACAAAAACAACGCCGATCGCCGTGATCGTTCCGACCACCAACGATCGCTGCCGGTCGCCGAGCAGGGCGACCGTGTAGAGCTCGACGAGCACGATCGCGGTCGCCGACCAGCTCGCGTGGAACGCAACAACGCACAGCAGCGCCCCGACCTCGACGCCGATCAGCGCCGCCAGCGGCTTCCTCGTTCGCCATGCGAGCGGCGTGGCAGCGGCGATCGCCAGCAGATACGCGCCGGGCGACATCGCCCCCTCGTGGCCGACCAGCCCCTCGACGATCAACGCCACGGCGCCCAGTCCGGCGAGCGCAACATCCGAGGGTCTCAGGCGCAGCTTCACCATCCGCGCCAACGCTACTCCGCAGCCGACCGACCGTCATCGGCCGCGGCGACGGCGCCTGTGTACTCCCGTAGAGGTACGGCGGGGCGTGTCAGCCGGCCCCGTGTACCTCTTACGGAGGATCGGAAAAGCGTCCGCCTGGCCGACGACAGCGGGCCGAGCGAACCGTACGTTGACGGCCATGACCGCAATCGCCGATATCGCCCTGCGGCATCGCAAGCTCGTGGCGCTCGTCTGGGGCGCGGTGCTTCACGCGTGAGCTGGTGGCGTCGAGTCCTGCGCAGGTCGCGATCCTTGACAGGGACCGCTCAAGCTCGTATCTTTGCAATAGCAAATAGCAACCGCGCTTGGGGCTGTGCGTGAAGGGATGGGCCAAGTGCAGGAGATGACATACATCGCGGCGACCGGAGCGCTTGGCGCCGGTGTCGATCGCGATGCCTTGTTTGCGGCCCTCGACGAGGCTCCGAGCTTCATCGCCGCCGACGCGGGAACGACCGATGCGGGCGCGTTCGCGCTCGGCGCGGGGGAGACTGCATTCTCCCGGGACGCGGTAAAGCGGGATCTGTCGTTGATGCTGGAGGCTGGGGTACGCGCAGGGGTCCCGGTAATCGTCGGCTCGGCCGGCACGGCCGGCGCCGATGTGCACGTCGACTGGGTCCTCGCGATCGCGCAGGAGATCGCCGATGAGCTGGGCGACCCGCTTCGCGGGTCCGCCATCTACGCCGAGCAGGAGCAGGCCGCTTTGGAGGCGAGCCTCGACGCGGGCGACATTCGACCGCTCGCACACGCCCGAGGCCTGAGTCGGGAACAGCTGTCGCGCTGCTCCCGCGTGGTCGCGATGATGGGGGTAGAGCCACTTCAGCGGGCGCTGGCCGACGAGCCGCAGTTCATCATCGCCGGTCGTTGCAGCGACGCCGCGCTGTACGCGGCGATGCCTCTCATGCGCGGGTTCCCGGCCGGGCTCGCGTGGCACGCGGGCAAGATCGTCGAGTGCGGGACGATGGCCTGCGAGACGATGGGCCCGGGCGTGATGGTGGTGACGCTGCGCGGGGACTCGTTCTCAGTTCACCCGGTCGGCCCGGGGCTGCGCTGCACGCCGCAGAGCGTCGCCGCGCACAGCCTCTACGAAACCGCCAATCCGTTCCTCTTCTCCGAGCCGTCCGGGACGCTGGACATCACCAACAGCAGTTACGAGCGACAGGACGACGTCACCGTCAGGGTCACCGGCAGCCGCTTCACGGCGACAGACCGGTACTCGGTCAAGCTGGAGGGCGCCGAGCTGATCGGCTTTGAGACGATGCTGGTCGGCGGCGTCAGAGACCCTCTGATCCTGTCGCAGCTTGACTGGTGGCTGGAGCGGATCCGCCACTACATCAAGACGTCAGTCGGCAGTCTGATGCGGGTCGATCTGGAGGGTGAGCGCTACCGGCTCGGATTCCAGGTCTACGGACGCAACGCTGTGATGAGCGAACTCGAGCCGTGCAGCGACCCCGGTCACGAGGTGGGCATCGTGTGTACAACGCTCGCGCCGACTCAGGCGGAGGCGACGGAGATGGCGAGGCTCTGCCGTCAGCCGCTGCTGCATGCTCCGATTCCGGAATGGAAGGGGGGCATCACCGGATTCGCCTATCTGCACAACCCAGCGTGGGTCGAAACCGGCCCGGCCTACCGGTTCTGTCTGAACCATGTCCTGCTCGGCCGTGACGCTCAGGCTGCACACAGGCTCTACGCCGTCGAGCTCGGGTCGTCGAACCGGCGCGCAGGGGGCCTGAACGAGGCGGCCCGATGAAGCTCTCACAGTGCGCGAGCCTGATCCGCAGCAAGAATGCCGGGCCGTTCGCACTCACATTCGATGTGATGTTCTCGAACGCGGGGGAGTACGAGCGGGTCAAGCGGTCGGGTGTCCTGACCGCCGAGCGCTTCGCGGCGATCTACGGGATTCCGCGTGCCGATATCGACGCGTTCGAATGCGACCAAGCGCTCGCGTTCAAATTCTCGATCCCGCGGCCGCGGGTACAAGGCGACTTCGGCGACGGCGACATGCACGGCGGTCAGCAGTACGCGCCGCTGCTGGACATCGAGGTGCCCGAGTAATGGCGAAGGCGCCGCAAGCGCTGTCGACGGGTCCCACGCTCGCGGATCAGGCCTACAGGACGCTGCGCGAGGAGATCATCAACCGAACGCTCAAACCGGGTGAGCGGCTTACCGAGCGCCATGTCGCCGCGCGCCTCGGCGTCAGTCCAACCCCCATTCGCGAGGCGCTACAGCGACTCGAACACGAGCAGTTGATCCAGCGGACTGACACGCGACGGATCCTCGTTGCGGAGCCATCGGCCCGCCGCCTCTATGAACTGACCCTGATCGAGGCTGCGCTGCGCGGGGTTGGTGCGCGGCTCGCCGCCGAGAACGCCACCGAGAGGCAGCTTGGCGCAATCGAAGAGACGCACGCCGCCTTCACCACGACGCTGACGCCGGAGCGAGCGCTGGCGAAGGCGCGGAAGCTACACGAGCTGATCGATCGCGCGTCGCATAACGAGACCTTGATCGCGATGATCACGACGGCCAACGCGTTCGACTGGCAGTTCCGCCTCGAAACGATCCCGGAGATCTTCGGCGGAAAGCAACAAACGGCCCTCGCTCGGCACCGCCAGCACGGCAGGATCGTGAGGGCATTGAAGTCCCGTGACGGCAAGCGAGCGGAGCGCCTGATGCGTGAGCACATCCTCGGCGTGACCGGCGCGTTTCTGCACGCACGTGCCGACCGCGACACGAGCTGACAGGACGTGGGGAGCCAGTGCGGGCCGTCCCTTAGGCCAGTGACCGACCGCCGTGGGTTCCCTTAAAATCGCTATAGCAAATGGCAACCCCTGGAGGGAGAGAGAAGCAATGTTGAAGCGCAAGCCGATGCTCCGCATCGGCATGATCGTCGGTCTCGTAGCGGTCCTTGCCGGTTGCGGGAGCAGCAGCTCGACGAGCGGCGGAGGCGCCACCGGCAGCTCGTCTGCCGGCAATTCCGCTTCGTCAGTCTCGACTGGCGGCGGCGGTGGGGGCAACAGCCTTGTGATCTACGGCAATCCGCCGGCGGCGCAGTTCAAGCCGCTGCTCGACGCATTCGCCAAGTCGTACCCGAACATCAAGGTGAGTTACTCCGATCAGGACGACAACGTCTCGTTCGCGAAGTACCGCGCCGAGCACGCCCAAGGTGCACGCACGGCGGACATCATCATTGCGAGCTCGCCGACACAGTGGGACAACAACCGAGACATCGCGCTCAACTGGTCACCCACCGACGCGGCGGCGTATCCCAGCTTCCTCAAGCAGTTCCCCGGGGTGCTCGTGTTCTCGCCGGATCCTGCGGTCTCGATCTACAGCAAGGCAAAGCTGCCAGCCAACCGGACACCATCCACGTTCGCCCAGCTCCAGAGCGATGTGAAGCAGTATCCGGCGCTGTTCCGTCAGAAGATCGCCACCTACACGGCCGATAACCAGTTCGGCTACTCGGCGTTCTGGGGGCTGGCGCAGAAGAAGGGCTGGTCGGTGCTTGACGCACTTGGCCCGGCTTCGAAGCCGCAGGCCGATGGCACCGCGATCGTCCAGCAGCTCGCCACGGGGGCCTCGAACTACGGATTCTTCGAGTCCGGGCTCGTGCGTGGGTCGTTGACCGGTGCCGTTGGCCAGGTCGTCGGCTGGGAGTACATGCGCGACTTCACGCCGCTGATCCCGCGAGGCGTCGCAATCACAAAGGGAGCGGCGAACCCGACCGCCGCCAAGACGTTCCTCAACTGGGTCTACAGCGCGCCCGGCCAGCAGGTCCTGTGCGCCGCCGGTTTCACCGCGTTCCGCACCGGAGTCAGCTGTCCCGACTCGCTCGCTTCGGTCGAGC
>DATKFF010000272.1:0-2242 GCA_035511595.1 Solirubrobacteraceae bacterium
GCGAACGCGCCTTCTTGCGGTCGCTGACGCCGGCGGCGTCAAGCGTTCCGCGGATCACCTTGTACCGGAACCCCGGCAGGTCCTTGACTCGGCCGCCGCGGACCAGCACCACCGAGTGCTCCTGAAGGTTGTGGCCCTCGCCGGGGATGTACGCCCCGACCTCCATGCCGTTGGTCAGCCTCACGCGCGCAACCTTGCGCAGCGCCGAGTTCGGCTTCTTCGGCGTCGTCGTGTACACGCGCGTGCACACTCCGCGCCGCTGCGGGGCCGCGACTTTCTTCTTACGGCCCTTGCCGGATTTGAGGCCCGGCGTCGCGAGTTTCTTCTTCGGGGGCGTACGGCCCTTGCGTATTAATTGGCTGGTAGTCGGCATGCGCTCGGGAGCGTAGCAGGGGCGAGATTGTGGGCTGTTTCGATCTTGTGGAGCCAGGCGTGCGCGCGGCGCCCACCCGGCCGCGCGCCATGTACAAGGCCCGAAATCACCCGCGCCCCCGCGCCCAAGCGGGACATAAGCACGTGGGGGATGCTTATGTCCCGGGGGATAGACACGCGCGGCCAAGTTTCGGGCCTTGTCCAGGTTCGTGCAGCGCGGCGGCGACCTCTCGCCTCAGGCCGCCACTCCCAGCGCCTCGTCGACCGGCACCCACTCCACCCCGACGGCCTCCGCCACCGGGGCGTACGTCACCTGCCCGCCGGCGACGTTGACGCCGAGCTTCAACCCGGGGTTCTCGCTGATGGCGGCCGCGACGCCCGCAGAAGCCAGGTGGAGCGCGTACGGGATCGTCGCGTTGGTCAGCGCGTAGGTCGAGGTGATCGGGACCGCGCCCGGCATGTTCGTCACGCAGTAGTGGGTGATCCCGTCGACCTCGTAGGTCGGGTTCGAATGCGTGGTCGGGCGCGAGGTCTCAAAGCAGCCGCCCTGATCGATCGAGACGTCCACCAACACGGCCTGGTGCTTCATCAGCCCGAGTTGGGCGCGCGTGATCACATGCGGCGCCTTGGCGCCATGCACCAACACGGCCCCGATCACGAGGTCCATGTACGGGAGGCGCTGCTCGATCTCCAGCGTCGACGCAAAGCACGTGTCCGCCCGCCCGCCAAACGCGATGTCGAGCTCCCGCAGGCGGTCGATGTTCCGGTCGTACACGTAGACCGTGGCCTCCATCCCCAAGGCGATGAACGCCGCGTTCATCCCGACCACGCCGCCACCGATGATCATCACGTTGGCCGCGGCCACGCCCGGAACGCCACCGAGCAGGATCCCCCGCCCCCCGAGCGGCTTCTCGAGCATGAACGCGCCAGCCTGGGTGGCGATCTTGCCGGCGACCTCGGACATCGGCGCCAGCAGCGGCAGCCGCCCGCGCGCGTCCTCGACCGTCTCGTAGGCGACCGCGGTCGCGCCGGACTCGCAGAGGCCCGCCGTCAGCTCCGGCGCCGGCGCCAGGTGCAGGTAGGTGAAGAGCGTGTGCCCCGGCCGCAGCAGCGCGATCTCCTGCGGCTGGGGCTCCTTGACCTTGACGATCAGCGTCGCCTCTGCGAACACGGCGTCAGCGTCAGGAACGATCGTCGCCCCCTGATCGGTGTATCCCTCGTCGGAGATCGCCGACCCGAGGCCCGCGCCGCTCTGCACGAACACGTCGTGGCCGGCGTCGACCAGTTCGCGGACGCCCGCCGGCGTCAGCGCGACCCGGTATTCGTCCGACTTCACCTCTGTTGGAACCCCGACTCTCACGCTGAAACCGCCTTCCGGTTAGTAGTCACGCAAACTCAGCTCACGAGCTGCCGGCCCCGCAGCGCCAGCCAGAACTCGATCCGATCGCGGGCCGACCCGAGGTTCCGGCCCGTCAACTCTTCGACCCGGCGGATCCGATACCGCAGGGTGTGGCGGTGGCAATACAACCGCCGGGCCGCGCGCTCCCACTGCCCGTTCTCCTCGATGAACGCCTCCAGCGAGCGCATCAGCTCGCCGCCGTAGTGGCCCTCGCTGGATTCGATCGGACCGAGGATCGAATCGCAGAACAGCTTCAGCGCCTCGTCGTCCTGGAGCGAGAGCAACAGCTGGAAGCAGCCGAGATCCCTGTAGGTGGCGATCTTGGCGCCGCCACCGAGCCCGAGCGTCAGCGCCTCGAGCGTGCAGCGGGCCTCGTGAAAGCTCCGGCGCGCTTCGGTGCCGCTGACGGCCCGCCCGACGCCGATCACGACGCCGTTGCCGAGCTCGGCCCGCACGCCGACCGCAATCCGC
>DATKFF010000273.1:0-4240 GCA_035511595.1 Solirubrobacteraceae bacterium
TGGCCCGAGAAGGGAAAGGCCGCGCGGGTGGCGGGTGCGTACGTCGTCATCGCCGGCGGCGAGCCCGTCCTCTACCTGGAGCGCGGCGGGCGCGGGCTGCAAACCCTCGTCGAGACCGGGGACGCGCGACTCGAGCCGGCACTGGCGGCGCTCGTCGAGCAGGTCCGGTCGGGGCGGATCAAGCGGCTGGCGCTCGAGAAGGTCGATGGGGCGCCGGCGATGGGCTCGCCGCTCTCGGCGGTGCTGATCGCGCTCGGGTTCCAGGAGGGGCCGCGGCGGCTAACGCTGAGCGCCTGAGGTGAGGCGATGCCCGAGGGCGACACGCTTGCGTGGGCGGCCAACCGAATCCGCCCCGTGCTCGAGGGCCGGGTCCCCGATGAGATCCTGACGCCGCACCCCCGTCACGCGCTCGACCGCTGGCCGGAGCGGCTCGCCGGGCGCGCGGTGCGAAGCGTCGACACGCACGGCAAGCACCTGTTCATCCGGTTCGACGGCGACCTCGTGATCCACTCTCACCTCGGGATGACCGGATCATGGAGCGTCGCGCGGGAGCGTCGCCCCTGGCGGCGGGCCTGGATTCTGATCCGCGCCGGCGACCGCTGGGTCGCCGAGCTCGACGGCCCGCTGCTCGAGCTCATGACCGAGGGGCGGACGCGCTTTGACCGGCGCCTGGCGGCGCTCGGGCCCGACGTGCTCACGCCGGTCTTCGACGGCGTGCGGTTCCTCGCGCGAGTGCGCTCGGACGACCAGACGCGGCCGCTCGGAGACGCGCTGCTCGACCAGCGCAACGTCGCCGGGATCGGCAACATCTGGAAGGCAGAGGGCTGCTGGGAAGCGGGCATCGACCCATGGCGCCGGGTCGCCGACGTGAGCGACCAGGAGCTGATCGCCGTGATCGAGGCGACGCGCCCGCGGATGCAGCGCTCGGGACTCGACGGACCGGGCACGATCAATCCGCGCGTCTACGGCAAGACGGGGCGCCCCTGCCCCCGGTGCGGCGCGGGGGTGCTCGCACGGGGGCAGGGAGACGCCAACCGGACGACCTACTGGTGTCCGGGCTGCCAGCGTTGAGCCGGGCGCTGGCTCATCGCAGCAGTTCGAGCGAGTTCGCGGCCCGGCCCGAGCCCGCGTCGTCGACGAAGTAGATGCCGTTGTTGTTGGGCGCGATCGCCAGGCCGAACAGGTCGCCGGCGCCGTTCGCCACCAGCGTCCTGGTCGCGATCTGGCGACCTCCCGGGGTCGTTTCGACGGCGTTGCCGTCAGCACCGTTGACCGTGATGACGTCGCCGTTCGGCGCGATCGCGAGCCCCAGCGGGTCGTTGATCGCCTTGCCGGAGGTGACGGTGACCCCGCCGCCTCCAAGCGCGGTCGTTCGCGTGAGGGCCTCCGGAACGGCCGCGATTCGGCTCCGGGCCGAGTCGGCCACGTACAGGACGCCGCCAGCGCCGAGCCCCACACCGGTGGGTCCGATGATCAGCGCGTTGGGATCGGTGCGCTCGGCGAAGCCGCTCGCGATCACCTGGTTGGAGGTGACCTGCGGGCTTCCGCCCGCGGGGATCGAAAGCGTCAAGCGGACGACGGTCCCCTTGTGGACCACCCGTCCCCTGGCGGCGACCGTGCCGTTCAGCACGTTGGTTACGAACAGCGTCGCCGTGCTGCCGCCGTCGAGCGCCGTCATGTCCCACGGCCCGTTGATGTCGGGAGCCGTGATCGTCGAGACCACGTGGCCGCTGGCGTCGAGCACGGTCAGCGCGCCGGAGCGTGCCGCGCTCGAGTTCCCCCCCGGCGCCGGCAGGCTGGCTACGATCACGAACCCGCTGCGGAGCGTGACGAGTGCCGTCGTCAGGCCGACCGCGTGCGTGGAAGTCGGCCTCGGGACGACCGCGAACACGCTCGTCTTCCCCGCCGGGGAGACCTCGACGATGCTCGAGCCGGTGCCCTGATGGTTGTTCTTGTCGTTGAAGTTGCTGACGAGCACGTCGCCCTTGACGAGCTTGCCCGCCGTGGTCGGCACGACCGAGACCCCGTAGGGATTCTGGTCACCCTTGGCCGGCCCGCTCGTCGGGACCATCGAGGCGAGCGTGCGGATCGGTCCGAGGCGCTTGAGAAACGGCTTTGCGGCGGCCGGCGAGGCCTGCACGACCACGAGCGCGGCGCTTGCGACGAGTGCGATTGCCCCCGCCCTTGGCTTGATGAACATAAATAGCCCGTCCTTTCTATTCGCCTGTCTTCGACGACGCCTGAGGGCGGGGTGACCTTCCCACTAGCCTTTCCTGGCAATGACCTCGGTACGGCTCAGGCGGGTCGGGCACAAGGGGGCGGATCTGATCGCCCCCGGGAACACGAGCGCCAGCTTCGATGCGGCGCTCGCCGCGGGCGTAGACATGATCGAGTTCGACGTGCTGCTCGAGCGCGACGGCGATCGGCTGCTGCTGGCCCACGACCATAAGGACGCAGCGGCCCGCTCGCCGCACACGCTCGAGGAGGGTCTCGCGCACTTGGCCTCCGACGCATTCGCGGAGATCGAGATCGACGTCGACCTCAAGCTCCCCGGCTACGAGCTGCGGGTTCTCGAGGCGCTGCGCTCCTACGGGATGCTCGAGCGGTCGATGATCTCGAGCCAGTTTCGCTCGAGTCTGCGCCGGATCCGGGTCGCCGAGCCGCAGGTCCGGCTGGGTTGGTCGGTGCCGAAGGTCAAGCGCGATCCGTTCCGCTCGTTGGCTACCACGATTCCGGCGCTCGTGGCGCTGGTGCTGCTCAGGGCGCTTCTGCCCTGGCGGGCGGCGGCTGCCATCAGGTCGGGGCGCTGCGACGCGCTGATGGCCCACTGGCGGCTGGTGACGCCGCGCCTGGTCCGGAGCGTTGAGCGCGCGGGCGGCGAGCTATACGTCTGGACCGTCGACGAGCTTCCCCGGATGCGCGCGCTCGAGCAGCTGGGTGTCACCGGCGTGATCACCAACGACCCGCGGTTGTTCGCAGCGCTGGCGTAACGGTAGGAACATATCGGCGCCGTGACGAAAGTCCTGGGTGCTCGTAGTACGGATGTGATCGAGACGCTGTCGGCGCCGGGGAGGGCCAGCGGTGAGACCGCATGGGAGCGGTTTGAGGCGCTCTACCGCGCGAGCCGGGACGACGTCTACGCGTACGTCGCAACGCTGCTGCGCGATCGCGCTGCGGCCGAGGACGTGACCGCGCTTGCGTTCGAGCGTGCGTACCGGCGCAGGCGGACGTTCGACCGACGCCGCGGCGAGGAGCGGGCGTGGCTGTTCGGGATCGCTCGCAACGCCGCGCTTGACGAGCTCCGCCGCCGCCAGCGCCTCGCGCAGCTGGCGACCGACCCCCAGGACGCGTCGCTTGCCGAGCGCGAGCCCGACGACGGGGCAGACGTCGCGCTCAGGCGGACGGCGGTCCGCGAGGCGTTGGCGAGCCTGTCGGGGCGCGAGCGGGAGATCGTGGCGCTCAAGTTCCACGCGGGGCTCTCGAATGCGCAGCTCGCGCGGGTGCTGGGGGTCAGCGAGTCGAACGCCGGGACGCTGCTCTACCGGACGATGGAGAAGCTGAGGAAGGCATGCGATGCGACTGCGTGACGAGACACCGCTTGACCCCGAGGTCGTTGCCTCGCTCGATGCGATCGACGCCGTTCTCGCCGGCGAGCCGGTCGACCCGCGCCACGCCGAGCTGGCCGAGCTCGCGCTGCTGCTGGCCGCGGAGCGCCCCGAGCTCGATGCCGCGTTTGCCACGCTGCTCGACGAAGGTGTGCAACGGCGCTTCACCGCGGCTCGCCCTCCGGCCTCTACGGCGACTCGGGCCCCGCGGCGGCGCTGGCTGTGGGGGCCGCTCGGCGGCCTCGCGACGGCCGCCGCGGTCGCGGTCGTGGTGCTGGTCGCCGCGGGCGGCTCCGGTGGCCCGACCTCTGGACGCGTGACGACCGCGGCTTCGTCGGCATCGCCCGGCGCGCCGGCCCGGCTCCCCGTGCCCGCGGCGGGCCACGCGGTCGCCGGCGCGGCCGGCGCGGCGGCGCTGCGCAACAAGGCCCCCAGCAGCGCCCTCGTGCCGGCGACCACCGCCACTGCCCAGACGTTGTCGTCCTCGGCCAACGGGCCCGCGGTGCTTCAGCCGCCCGGCAACGGCCGCAAGATCATCCAGGGCGCCCAGCTCGCGTTGATGACGGCCCCGAGCCGCGTCGACGCCGTCGCCCAGGAGGTGTTCGACGTGGTTGGACAGGAACACGGGGTCGTCA
>DATKFF010000274.1:0-10220 GCA_035511595.1 Solirubrobacteraceae bacterium
ACACACCTTCTCATCGGCCGCTCATCGTGAAGTGCGACCTTCATCACTACCCCGACTCACTCGTCACTCGGGGTGGAACCGGTGAAGCACCGAACGTTTTCACCGGTGCCTCAAAGATCCCAAAAGGAGGACCGCACATGACTCGACACAGAGTCGTCACCTTTCTAGCTGGTGGGGCGGCAGTACCGCTTGTCACACTGGCACTCGCCGCGTGTGGAGGGGGCGGTGCTACCGCCGCAGCACCGCCCTCAAGCTCGCCGGGCGCGTCGGCACCGGCGCCCACGACATCCGCCCCATCCACTACGGCGGCGCCGCCCACGCAGACGCCGCCGAAGGCAACGGCCCCGTCCAACGGCATCCCCCAAAACAATGGCGGGGACGGCGACTCGGACAACAACGGCGGCCCGAGCGACGGCGACGGAAACATCTAGGACCATGGCACGCAACCGCGCGACCGCAGGCCTGATTGTTGTCGCCGTCGGCGTGGCGGCGTTGATCGTCGCGCTCGCCGTGAGCGGAACATCGAGCCGCGGTCGCGCAGCCGCCCCGTTCGCCTGGCTGCACGCGGCCAGGGCGCCAGTCGGTTGGCTGGTCGCGCGCGCCCCGGGTGGCGCGACCTTCGCCTACCCGCCCGGCTGGCGTCCGATCAGGACCGACCCCGGCACCGCCTCGGTCGCGCTGCTCGGCCGTGGCGGACGGATCGACGGGTTTCTGAACGAGACCCCGAAGCAGGGGGACGAGACGCTCGCCAACTGGAGCCAGTTTCGGACCCAACACAACGGTGATGAAGGCGACCGCGACGTGCGGGTGGTCGCAGCCACCGAGAACGTGGGGCTTCGCTCGGGGCGGAGCTCGTGCGTGATCGACGCCTACACGACCTCCAAGGCCCGATATCGGGAGATCGCCTGCCTGGTAGACGGCGCGAGCTCAGCCGCGGTCGTCGTCGGCGCCGCACCAACCGCGATGGTCGCTCGGCAGACGCCGATCCTCGAGCGAGCCATCGCAACGTTCATTCCCTGACCACCCAACCGAACCCGATTCCCTCGCGTTACGGCGAGCGCGCTCTACGCCTCCGCGAAGCCGGGATCGGCCGGCACGGCCGGCGCGGCGGCCATCGAGGGATTACGCAGGCGCACCGCGCCGATCACCGCGGCGGCAACCGCAAATCCAGCGCCGATCAAGAACGCGGCGTGGTAGCCGCCGGTCAGCGCCCCAACGTGCGAGGCACCTGAAGCGAGCAGGCTATGGGTGCGCGAGGCGGCGATGCTCGCGAGGATCGCAAGCCCGAGAGCGCCGCCCATCATGAACGAGGTGTTGACGATGCCCGATGCCAGGCCCGCCTCGCTCGGCTCGACGTCGCCCATCGCCGCGAGCAGCACCGGATTCAGGGCGAGGCCGGCGCCGAAGCCGAGCAGGATCATGCTGGGAAGGACGTCGCGCACAAAGCTGCCGCCCACCGGCGCGCGCGCGAGCAGCAGCAGGCCGAGGCTCGCGAGCACAAGCCCGCCGCAGAGCGGCGCCTTGACGCCGTATCGCATCACGAGCTTGGCCGAGAGACCGAGCGAGAATGCGCCCATGATCAGGTTCGCGGGCAGGAACGCCAGCCCGACGTCGAGCGGACGGTAGCCGAGCACCAGCTGCAGATAGAGCGCCGAGAGAAAGAACCACGCGAACATCGCCGCCGTCCACAGCACGCCGATGATGTTGGCGGTCGACAGGTTGCCCAGACGCAGCAACCGAAGGGGCATCAGCGGCTGTTCGCTGCGCGCCTCGACCACCACGAAGGTGGCGAGCAGCACGGCCGCCGAGCCGAGCAGCCCGAGCGTTTGAACGGACGTCCACCCTGCCTGGCTGGCATTCGCGAACGCGTACACCGCGAGCATCAGCGCGGCGGTGACCGTCACCGCACCGGCGACGTCGAGTCGACCCGTCCCACGCTCCCGCCGGTCGCCCGGCAACACGCGCAGCGAGGCCACGCACACTGCGATGCCGATCGGAACGTTGACGAGGAATATCCAGTGCCAGCTCAGCAGGTCGGTGAGGACTCCGCCCAGCAGCACGCCGAGACTTCCGCCGCCGGCAGCAACGAACCCGAACATGCCCATCGCCTTGGCGCGGTCGCCGGGTTCGGTGAACAGGCCCATCATCAACGACAGAGATACGGCCGAGACGATCGCGCCCCCGAAGCCCTGCACGAAGCGCGCGGAGATGAGCATCACCTGTGTGCTCGCAACGCCGCAGCTAAGCGACGCCAGTGAGAACAACGAGATCCCCGCCAGGAACAGGCGTCGGGGGCCGTAAAGGTCGCCGAGCCTCCCGCCGAGCAGCAGGAAGCCACCGAAGCTCAGCATGTACCCGTTGACGATCCACGCCAGCGAGGTCTGAGAGAAGTGGAGATCGCTCCTGATCGAAGGGAGCGCGACGTTCACGATCGTCGTGTCCAGGACGATCATCAGCGAGCCCATGCACAGCACCGACAAGGCGATCCAACGGTCTCTGTTCTCACGCATCACGAGTTCCTTTGTCTACGTCTCGGTGATGCAGCTAGGACGCTCGGCCGACAGAGAACTCATCGGTACGCGTGCCTGTGCGTGCAGGGAGGCGGCGCCGGTTGATCGCTTTGCTAGCGGATCCGGCCGTCCTGGCCGAGCCCACCCACGATCTGCATGAACCGCGCGGTGTCGATGTTCCCGCCCGAGAGCGTGACCCCGACACGCAGACCACGAACGTCGACATGCCCGGCGAGGATCGCCGCGAACGCTGAGGCGCCGCTCGGCTCGCAGACGAGCTTGAGCCGCTCAAAGAGGAAGGTCATCGCGGCGGCGATCTCGACGTCGGAAACGGTGACGACGTCCTCGAGCAGGGGCTGGGCGACCAGGAAGTTCAGCTCGCCCGGGGTCGGGAGCTGCTGACCGTCGGCGATCGTCTCGCCGACTTCCACCGTTACGCGTTGCCCCGCGGATAGCGATCGCCGCCAGTCGTCGGATGCATCGGGCTCAACACCGATGATCCGCATGTCAGGGGAGCGAGCCTTGGCGGCCAGCGCGCATCCGGCGAGCAGCCCGCCGCCGCCGGTGCAGACGAGGAGGAGATCGAGCTCCCCCTGGTCTTCGAGTAGCTCGGTAGCGACGGTCGCGGCGCCCGAGATGATGTGCGGATCGTCGTAAGGGGGGACGATCGTAAGCCCACGCGGGCGAGCCAGCTCGGCGGTCAGCGCTTCACGGTCGTCGCGGTAGCGGTCGTAGGTCACAACCTCCGCGCCATAGCCGAGGGTCGCAGCGCGTTTTGACGCCGGCGCATCCGACGGCATCAGAATCGTCGCGTGACCACCGTGGAGCCGGGCAGCCAATGCAAGCGCCTGCGCGTGATTGCCCGACGAAGACGCCACGACCCCGCGACGCAGACTCTCCTGGCTGAGCGTCGAGACGTGGTTGTAGGCGCCTCTGAACTTGAAGGCTCCCACTCGCTGCATGTTCTCGGCCTTGAGAAACACCTGCGCACCGAGTCGGTCGTCGAGCGAGCGGGCCTGGAACACCGGCGTGCGATGAGCGACTCCGTCGAGACGGGCCCGGGCCGCCTCGATGTCGATCTCGTCGACCTTGCGCGCCAACGCGTTGGCGTCGATCCGATCCGAACCGTCGTTCACTCCCCAAGGATCCCGTAATCCGGACGCGCTCTCGTCGGGATCCATCGGGATACCGCCGTTCAGCTGAGTCGTATGCATATGCATATCATCTATCTATACCTACGGTCTGTCAAGGCATATATTCTCGCGGAGTGGCCGAGGAGGACCTTGGAGCGCTGCTGGCGCGCAGCACCCGGCGGGTGATCGCCGAGGAACGTCCGCTGCTGGACGAGCTCGACCTGTCGATGTGGGGCTACATCCTGCTATCGAGACTCTCCCGGGCCCCGGCAGAGACCCAGCTGGCGCTGGCTACCGCGATCAACTACGACAAGACACGTCTGATCGGCCTACTCGACGAGCTCGAGCACGACGGCCTGGTCACCCGCCGGCCCGATCCCAAGGACCGCCGCGCCCGGATCGTGAGCCTGACCCCCGAAGGCGAGCGGCGCCATGCGGCCGCGCGCAGCGCCATCAAAGCGATGGAGGACCGCCTGCTCGCCGGCGCCAGCGCGGCGGATCGGCGGCGGCTCTGGCGGCTGCTCGCCGACCTGTCGGACGACTCGGCGTAGACATCCGCCGCTCACGCCCGGTTCGTGGGCAGCGCTCGGGGCAGCCCAAAGTGCGGGAACACGCTGCTGTCGGCAAACCAGGTGATCTCGGCGATGGCGCTCCCGGCGAACGTGAGCACCAGCAGCCCGAACGGACGCGCGATCTCGGTGTGCGGAGCCGGGAAGTAGGCGCCGAACGCCGGCTGGCCGTTCGCACGGGTAGGGACGAGCCGGAGCGGCCCACCGCGCCTCGCATGGCGGTCCAGGAGGAAGTGCCCGATCGCTGCTCGGCCGTGGTATTCGAGCGGCAGCGGAGGCATCGTGACCCTGGCGTCGTCGGTCAGCAGCGCGACGACCGCGTCGATGTCGCCCGACTCGACGGCGTCGGCGAACCGTCCGACGAGCTCCCGCTCGCGTCGGGAGCTCGGTAGCGGCGCGCGCTCACGGCCGGCGGCGGGTAGCCGGCTGTCGAGCGCGGCTCGGGCGCGCCTGAGCAGGCTGTTGACGGCAGCGTCCGTGGTGTCGAGGATCTCGGCCACCTCGGCCGCCTGGAAGCCGAGCACGTCGCGCAGGACAAGCACCGCGCGCTGCTGCGGCGGGAGGTGCTGGAGGCCTGCGACGAACGCGAGCGCCACCGCCTCCCTCCTCTCATATCGGACACCAGGATCGTGGGCCTCGTCGGCGAGCCCCTCGAGCAGCACGTCCGGGTAGGGCTCGAGCCAGACCGATTCGCCGATCCGGCTCGGCTCCGGGAAATCGGTCACGGTCGCGGGACGTTGCGGCCGGCGGGCGCTGGCCCGGAGCGCGTCGATGCACCTATTGGTCGCGATCCGGTAGAGCCACGTGCGAATCGACGCACGCTCCGTGAACCGGTCGAGCCCGCGCCACGCTGCGAGCATCGTCTCCTGGACGAGGTCCTCGGCATCCTGGGTGGAGCCCACGATCCGGTAGCAGTGCAGTTGCAATTCACGTCTGTACGGGTCGGTCAGCTCGCGAAACGCGCCCTCGTCGCCCGCGCGCGCCAGTGCGAGCGTGCGGTCGCTCACGCCGGGGTCTCCGCGCAAGGCGGCCGGAGGTCGTAGACAGCCACTACAAGTACTGACGTTCGGCGGCGTCGATATTCGTCGCTATTGGGGTTATGGCTGATACGGCGGCGCAACACCCCAGCCCCAGCGGGGGACCGGGGCGTGAGCGGCCACTTGTGCGTCGGCCTGCGAGTTGTGGAGTGCGATCCGCGTGCCCCACTCCGCGTAGCCCATGACCGCCGCGCGGAACTCGGGGTCGTCCGGCAGTTTCGCCACGTCTGCGGCTTCGCTGAGCAGCGTCACGAAGCGCAGTCGCTGCTGAGGGGTGATGGCGAGCCCGCGGTGTCGCGACAGCATGTGCTCGTAGCCACCGTGGGCGTCGGTGTAATCGTCCGGCCCGCCCATCACCTCACACCACCAGGTGGTCACGTTGCGCCGGTGCTCCTCGCTCACCTTGCCCCCGAACATCGGGGCGAGCGAATCGTCCCGCTCGACGAGGTCGTAGAAGGCGTTGAACCACCGCGCGAACGCCTCGCGGCCACCGGCCCACTCGTAGATCGTCGGGACCTCCGGGTGGGCGTCGACGCTCACCCGCCGAGCATAGACACCACTACGTTGCAGGCACGAGGTCGGGCCGGACCAATGGACCGGCGTCAGGGTGCATGACGACGACGTGGCTGCTTGCGCGCGCCGCGATCTCGGCGGCGACGCGAGCGGCGAGCGGGCCGCGGTGGGTTTCAGGTCCAAGCACAATCGTCGTCGCGGCAAGCTCCGCGGCGCGGCTGAGGATGCGCTCGGCCACGTCGGCGTGAGTGCCGACGCTGTGCAGCAGTTCGCCAGCGACAGGCACGCCGGCCTCGCGAAGCTCCGCGACGCACGCATCGAGTAGGTCCTCGGCCGAAGCCGTCGCCTCGAGGTCGATCGCGTCCTCACCCACGACGACGTCGCGCTCGATGACATGGAGGATGTGGACTGTGCTTGCCTGGGCGCGGGCGAGCGCCACGGACATCGCACACACCTGCCGGGCGCTGGGCCCGCCGACGGCGATTACGAGCGTGCCGCGGTCGTCGGCGGGCCCCCGCGTCGTGTCCTCCATGACCTCCTCCTCAACCGCCAGAGTTGCCGGCACCGGCTCGGTCACCGGCACGAGCGAGCGCCGGTAGAACCAGAGCAGGCCCACCGCGATCGCGGTCATCCCGGCACCGAGGTAGAACGGGGCCTGGACGCTTACGTGCTCGGCGAGCTTGCCCGCAACGAATGGGGCGATCGCACCGCCACAGAAGCGGACGAAGCTGTAGCTCGACGACGCGATCGGCCGCGCGACCGGCGCTGACTCCATCACGACCTGCGTCATCAGGGTGTTGGTGATCCCAAAGAACGCGCCCGAGCAGATCACGCCGACGATCAGCGCAGCTTGCGAGCTGTGCGCGACCCCCATCACCGCGAGCACGAGCACCACTCCGAATAGCGCCCCGGCAAGCCCGCGCAGGTCGCCGAACCGTCGCGACAGCCGGGGCGCCACGAACACCGCGAACACCGCGAGCATCAGCCCCCAGGCGGTGAAGGTGTAGCCGAGCTTGTGGATGCTGAGATGCAGCGGGAACGGCGCGTAGCCGAGCAGCGTGAAGAAGCCGAAGTTGTAGAACACCGCTGTCAGCCCGCTCCCACGCGTGGCGCGGTGGCGCAGCGCCCGCAGGGGATCGAGCAGCGAGACGCGCGCGTCCCGCGGCGGCCGCGGGGTCCTTGGCAGAAACGTCGCGATCGCGACGAACCCGATCGTCATCAGTACAGCGACGCCGAAGAACGGGCCTCGCCAACTGATGCCGCCCAGCTCGCCGCCCAGCAGTGGCCCGACCGACACGCCCAGCCCCAGCGCTGCCTCGTAGATCATCACCGCGCCAGCCACGCCGCCGCTCGCCGATCCGACGATCACCGACAGCGCGGTCGCTATGAACAGCGCATTGCCGAGGCCCCACCCGGCGCGGAGGCCGACGATCGCGCCGACACTGTTCGAGAGCCCCGCCAGGGCGCTGAACACGATGATCAGCACCAGCCCGCCCAGCAGAGTGCGCTTCGCGCCGATCCGGCTGGCGACCACGCTCGAGAAGAGCATCGAGAGGCCGGTGAAGGCGAAGTAGCTGGTGAAGAGCAGCTCCACGTCGCTCGGCGACGCGTGCAGGTCGTGCGCGATCGCTGGGAGGATCGGATCGACCAGACCGAGGCCCATGAACGACACGACCGCCGCAAAGCCGACCGCCCACACCGCGATCGGCTGTGAGCGCAGCAGCTGTCTCATCTCACGCCTTCCCTCTGCAACTCGGCGACGAGGGCCCCTAGCGCCTCGCTGGCGGCCTCCAGCGCCGCGACCTGTTCACTCGAAAGCGCCTCGAGAGATCTGAGCAGCAGCGGCCGGTAGCGCGCGCGGAAATCCTGGACGGCGCGGCGCCCTTCCTCGGTCAACGAGGCGTGTACGACCCGACGGTCCTCGGGTGCCCGATCGCGGCGGACCCAACCGCGGTTCTCCAGATGCTCGACCAGTCGCGTGATCGTCGGCTGCGCGAGTCCCTCGTGCTCGGCCAGGGCCGTGATCTGCTGCGGCCCATCTTCCAGCCTTGCAAGCAGGCTCGCCTCGCTCCGCGACACGCCGATCTCGCCGTGACGAAACACGAGCCTCGTCAACAACGACGCCTGCTGGACGAGCGTCACCGCCATTTCGGCGGTCCGTTCCTGCTGCGCGCCCTCTGGCGAGGCTTTCTGCGTTGCAGACATATTACAAGAGCATATTACATCCTGATGTAATTACGGCGATTATGCCCCCGGCGGCGACGGGGCCGATCAGGCGCGCCGGCGGCCGAGATAGAGCGTGGCGCGGAGCGCTTCGCCGGTCTGGGGGACGGTTGCGCTCAAGGCGATCAGCTCCGCGCGTATGCCCGGGTCGAGCGTGCCGGCTTCGGGCCAGTCGATCTCGATGAGGTTGTCGGCGGGGTCGCGTATGTACATCTGCACCGACCCGTCGGGGAGCTCGTACATCCCTGAGAAGAAGGCGCTTGTGTCTTGTAGCCGCCGCTCGCGCGCGCGCCGGTAAACGCTCTCGAAGTCATCGACGTTCAGCCCCACGTGGTGAAACCGTGGGCCCCGCGCCTCTGGGCGCACGAACAGGTGGAGCTGCTGGGCACCGAGGCGCAGCCACTGCACGGGGAACGCGAACATCGGCGTTGCGATGCGTTCCATCCCGAACAGTTGCTCGTAGAAGGCCGTCGACTCGTCGAGATCGTTGGCGTGGATGCTCACGTGGTTGACCGAGATCGCCGCCATGGGCGCACTGTCGCTGGCTTCAGTCGATAATGCAAAGACGCCTACCTGTGCGATGCGATAGGGAATGCCTATGACCAGCCGAGCGCTCGCGTGAATCTCCGCCAGCTGCGCTACCTGCTTGCGATCGCTGACGAAGGCTCCTTCACGCACGCGGCCGAGCGACTGTTCGTCGCCCAGCCGTCTCTGTCGCAGCAGATCAAATCCCTCGAGCAGGAGCTGGGCGGCCCGCTGCTGGAGCGCCTCCCCACGGGCGTCCGGCTGACGTCTGCCGGCAAGGCGTTCCTGCCGGAGGCCCGCGCGGCCGTCGCGCACGCGGACCGCGCGCGCCGCGACGCTCGCAGCGCGCTGGGACTCGAGTTGGGGGAGCTCGAGGTGGCGACCGTGACCTCCGTCGCGTTCGGCGTGCTGCCGCCGGCGTTCGAGCGCTGGCGCGAGAGCTATCCCGGGACGACGATCGCGCTGCGCGAGTACACGCATCGCCGGGCCCTCGACGATGCGGTCCGGACCGGAGTGGGCGACATCGCGGTCGGCCCACGGCCGTTCGACTGGTCAGGCCCGGTGGTGGAACTCGGGTGGGAGGAGTTCGTGGTCGTCCTTCCCGCCACCGACCCGCTGGCGAGGCGCAAGCGCCCGGTATCGCTCGACGAGCTGAAGGACCGTGACTGGGTGCTGTTCGGACCCGGTCACGGGCTCTCGGAGTTGGTCCTGGAAACCTGCGCGCGCGCGGGTTTCACACCGCGCAGAACGGTCGAGACCGGTCAGGTCGCCGCGGCGCCCAACCTCGCCGCGGCCGGGCTCGGCGTCACGATCGTGCCCGACAACATCGTGCCCGCGGGACTGGGCGCGTCAATCCGAAGCCTGAAGCCACGATTGGTCCGCGAACTCGTCGCGTTCACGCGCCAGGACTGGTCGCCGCTCGCGGCGGCGTTCCTGGAGGTGCTGCAGGCGCAGGCCTGGCGGTCTCGGCCACTCCACTCGACAGCCCTCGGTTAGCGGCTTCGGGACAACGCATCGCCACCTCAGATCTGGGGCAAGGCGCCGCCGTCGATCACCCATTCGGCCCCGGTGACCTGCCTTGACAGCGGGCTGACCAGATACGCGATCACTCGCGCGACATCCTCGGGTTGGCCGATATGTCCGACCAGCAGCGGGCGGATCGTGGTGACGACCTGCTGGATCGCGCTCTCCTTGTCCGTGCCGAGCGCTGCGGCGATCTGGTCGCCGAACCCGCCGGGCCGGTCGTACAGCGGGGTGCGGGTCATTCCGGGGGTGACCACGTTCGAGCGGACCCCCTGTGGGGTGAACTCCGTCGCGAGTGATTTCGACAGCGACAGGAGCCCGAGCTTGGCCGCGGCGTAGTCGGGGTTGAACACCGCGGGGAGCCGAGCCGACTCCGTCGATCCTGCCGCATCGCTCCATGGCCGTTTCGACGATCCCGAACGCGCTGTTGGGATCGACGAGGTCGGCGCGGATCGCGCTCCCATCGTCGCCGAGCGCAGACTCGATCTCGTCGCGATCGATGGCGACGACGATCGCCCCCTCCGAACTCAGCACGCCTGCGGTGGCCTCTCCAATCCCCGCGGCGGCGCCGGTCACGAGTACGACCCTGTCATCGAGCTGTAGATGCATGACTGAAGCTCTTTCAGCGGGGGTCTTAGTCTTGTCCCGCGGTCGCGGCCTCGGCCGCAAGCAGCGCGTCTCGGTTGA
>DATKFF010000275.1:0-2127 GCA_035511595.1 Solirubrobacteraceae bacterium
ACGCTGTTCACGCTCGCCACTGTGATCGGCGTCTTCGCCGTGTTGGCCGTGTGGGCAAACCGCCAGGTCCTGAACACCGACAACTGGACAACCACGAGCTCGAATCTGCTTGCCGACAAGGCAATCCAGAATGCGATCGCGGGCTACGCGGTTACCCAGCTGTTCAACACGGGTGCCGTCCAGTCGGAGGTGAGGTCCGTCCTGCCGCCGAGGCTGGAGCCGGCGGCCGGCACCGTGACGGCGGGGCTGCAGCAACTTGCCGGCCAGATCGCACCACGCGTGCTCGCCTCTCCGCAGGTGCAGGCAGCCTGGGTCCAGGCGAACCGCGCCGCCCAGAAGACGTTCTTGAAGATCGTCGAGGGAGGCGGCTCGGCCGTTTCCACCAACGGCGGGGTGGTCACGCTCAACCTGCACACGGTCGTCGACCAGGTGGCGAACTCGCTCGGAGTCCAGTCGCAGGTTGCCGCCGCACGGTCGGCGCTGCAGTCGAACGCGGGCACGGTGCAGGGGGCCGCGAATAAGGCGGGCATCACACTGCCCCCGTCGACCGGGCAGCTCGTCATCCTGCGCTCGTCCCAGCTGAAGACCGCGCAGGACTTCGTCAACGTCCTCAGGAGCCTGGCGCTCGTGCTCCCGCTGGTCACGTTCGCGCTGTACATCCTGGCCGTGTGGCTCTCCAGGGGGCGCCGGCGGCCGGCAATGCGATTGGTCGGCTGGTGCTTCGTAGGCATCGGCCTGCTGGTGCTGATCGTTCGTCGTTTCGGCGGGAACTATGTCGTCGACGCGCTGGTCAAGCACTCAGCGAACCGGGTTCCCGCGCACCACGCCTGGACGATCGCCACGACGCTGCTGTACGACATCGGCGCGGCGCTGATCGTCTTCGGGCTGATCTTGGTGGTCGCCGCTTGGCTCGCAGGCCACACCCGCCCGGCGACGGCCCTGCGGCGCGCACTTGCCCCCACTCTGCGCAACCGCCCCATCGTCAGCTACGTCACCGTCTACATCGTGCTGTTGCTGGTCATCCTCTGGGGTCCCACGCCGGCCACCCGTCAACTCCCCTACATCATCGCCTTCATCGTGCTGCTGGGCCTCGGTCTCGAGGCGCTGCGCCGCCAGACGGCCAGGGAGTTTCCCGACGCCCAGGCCGGGGACACGATGCGCGCGATCCGCAGCTGGAACGCACGGCGTCGACAGCCCGCCGTCCCGGCCGCAGCGGCGGTTCCGACCGGCTCGAACGGGCACCTCACACAGCTGGAGCGGCTCGCGAGCCTCCACGACAGCGGGTCGCTCACGGACGCGGAGTTCGCGGCCGAAAAGGCCGCCCTGGCGAACGGTTCCTGACGCGGCTGGGCCCGTTCAGTGCGCGATAGGCCATTTGGCCTGTTGTGCTCGTTCAAGCGGCTGCGTACCGTCTGGCTATGCCGCTGCGCGTCGCGATAGCTGAGGACAGCTACCTCGTCCGGGAAGGTTTGAGCCAGCTGCTCACGGGGGTCGCGGGTCTCGACATCGTCGCCGTGTCCGAGGACACGTACTCGCTGATCGACGCGATTGAACGGGAGACGCCGGACGTGGTGCTGACCGACATCCGCATGCCCCCGTTCAGAGAACGAGAGGGTATCCGCGTGGCGGCGCAGCTCAGAGAGACTCACCCGGAGATCGGCGTCGTGATCCTGAGCCAATACGCAGATCCGGCGCTCGCGCTCGAGCTGTTCGAGTCCGGGTCCAAGGGGCGCGCCTATCTGCTCAAGGAGCGCGTCGGAAACCGCGCCGAGCTGGTCGACGCGATCGAGGCGGTAGCGCACGGCAGGTCGGTTGTCGATCCGAAGATCATCGACGCACTGATCGCAGAGCGCGCGCGCTCCGCGACCTCGCCACTCGACGAGCTGACGACCCGCGAACGCGAGGTGCTGGCGGAGGTGGCGACCGGCAAGAGCAACGCAGCCATCGCGACGTCCCTGTTCCTCACCAAGCGCGCCGTTGAGAAGCACATCAACGCCATCTTCATGAAGCTCAACCTGCGCGAGTCCGAGGACACGAGCAGGCGCGTGAAGGCTGCGCTGATGTTCCTGACCGAAGAGAGCGCCGGTCAAGCTCCGTCCGGAGTCTGAGCCCAAATCTCACCCGTTT
>DATKFF010000276.1:0-3439 GCA_035511595.1 Solirubrobacteraceae bacterium
TGCTTGACGATTTCTCGCGCGAGCCGCATCCCGTACGCCATCACGCGCTCGTCGTGACCCTCGGCGTCGGTGAAGTACCGCGGATCGACCCGCGCGCGATCGCGGAAATCCGACGAGCGCAGGTGGACCGTCCCCCGTGACCGGCCGCGGCACACGTTCGGCGTCAGGCAGAACCCGTTCTCGGTCGTCGGGTAGCCCCAGCGCGCCGTGTTCATGTCGAACGGCACCGAGCCGTAATGCATCATCAGGTCTGGCCGGTCGAGCCCGTCCTCAGAGGTCGAGAAGAGCCCGATCTCCCACCACTGCGTCGAGCTGCGGATCATCGGCTGCTTGGCGTTCCACTGGACGATCCCCTCGACGTGGTCGTCGAGGTTGGCCCCGACTCCTGGGGAGTGGACGATCGTCTCGATCCCGAACTCGTGCAGGTGCTCGCCCGGGCCGATCCCGGACAGCATCAGCAGCTTGGGGGTATCGATGGCGCCGGCGCTAACAATCACCTCGCGCCGCGCCTTCACCCTTCCGTGCGTCAACAGGTCGGGAGTCAGGTACTCGACGGCGGTGGCGCGACCGTCCTCGATCGCGACCCGGTTGACCCAGCACCCGGTGCGGATCTCGAGGTTTGGCCGCTTGCCGATGATCGGGTGCAGGTAGGCGTGCGAAGACGACATCCGCGTGTTGTCCGCCGACGAGTTGATCTGAAACCAGCCGGCGCCGTTTGTGACGGTGCGACCCTCGTTGAAGCGGCTGGTAGGTAGTCCCGCCTGTGCCGCCGCCTCGAGCAGCGCGACTCCGCAGGGGTCTTTAGGGGGAACGGTTCGGATGTTGACCGGCCCGTCGCGTCCGTGATGATCTCCGGGCCCGTCGTTGGTCTCGAGCCGCTTGATCAGCGGCCAGCAGTCGGCCGAGCTCCAGCCCTCGCAGCCCATCGCCGCCCACTCGTCGAGGTCCTCCTTCGGCGTCCAGAACGCTATGCAGGAGTTGTGCGACGAGCACCCGCCGAGCACCTTCGCGCGCGCGTGGCGCATGAAGCTGTTGCCCCGCGCCTGGGGCTCGATCGGATAGTCCCAGTCGTAGCCGGAGTCCAGCAGGAACATCCAGTCCTCGAGCCGCAGGACCTTGGGGTCGTCGACATCCGAGGGCCCCGCCTCGAGCACGCACACGCTCACCGCGGGGTCCTCGGACAGGCGAGCCGCGACTACGCACCCGGCGGTCCCGCCGCCGGCGATCACGTAGTCGAACTCGCCCGCGTCGATCACGGGAACGCGTCTCCCGCCGGCGCCGGGATCGGCGGGACCGGTACGTCGGCCCGGTGCTCGGCGAGCACCTCCGGGCCCTTCTTGGCCTGGACCGCGAAGTAGTAGATGGCGCCGATGATGATCACCGCCCCGATGAACAGCTCCGCGGACCACTTCCAGTACCAGTGCGGCGCTCCGACGGCGTTGTAGACCGCGCTTCGCGGCCACGCGATGTTGATCGCGATCAGTGCTCCGTAGACCACGGCGAGGAGGTTCACCACAAATCCCCAGCGCCCAAGTGAGAAGTACGGACCGTGATCGGGCGTCGGCCACGTCCCGCGGAGGCGACGTAACAGCATCGGCGCCGTGACTCCGAGGTAGGCGAGGTAGAACATGATGATCGCGATCGATGTCAGCGCGGCGAACGCGCTCTGGTTCGCAATGTTGAGCGCCAGAAGCGCGATCGTGAGGATGCCGGTCACGAGCGCTGGAACGATCGGCACCTTGCGCCGGCCCGAGACGCGCGCGACCTGGGACCCGAACGGCAGCCGGTTGTCACGCGCCATCGAGAACAGCATCCGAATCGTCGCCGCCTGCACCGCCAGGCAACAGACGAAGATCGCGAGCCCAGCGTCCGCGAGGAACACGTTCCCGGTGGTATTGCCAAACGCCTGCTTGATCACGTAAGGCAGGCCGAGGAGGCCGATGTTCTTGTTGGCGATGTTCTTGTTCGACATGATCCCCAGCAGGATCACGAGACCGCCGATCAGGGCGGCTGCGCCGACCGCGCGGATGATCGCTGGCGGCGCGTGCCTGCGCGGGTCGTTGGTCTCCTCAGCGAGTGTTCCGGCGGTGTCGAACCCGTACATGACGTACGCGCTGACGAGCCCTCCGACGAGCAGCGCGCCGAAGTAGCCCCAGGGATGGCCGGCGCCGTAGCCGTAGCTGTGGGCGATGACCGACGGCGGGTGGTGAAGGTGGAACAGCAGCAGGATGATCAGCAGGCTCGAGCCGATCAGCTCGGCGAGCACGCCGACGTTGTTGATCCGGCTCATCAGTTTCACGCCGAGCATGTTGATGATCGTGGTGATGGCGACCAGGACGGTGCCGAGGAACAGCAGGTTCTGCGCCCCGCCCTTCGTCGCGGTCAAGCCGGCGTCTGCCGAGCTGCCGAAGACCTGGAAGCCGGTCGTGATCTGGGGCAGCACCACCTGCCAGTCGACCGCCACGGCCGCGATCGTGACGATCGCGCCAACCACGTAGATCCAACCGGTCATCCATGAGGTGAATCCGGTGGAGAGCTGCTTCGACCACTGGTACACCGAGCCGGCGATCGGGTACTGCGCGGCGAGCTCCATGAAGCAAAGGGCCACCATGCCCTGACCGAAGATCACCACCGGCCACGTCCACCACACCCCCGGTCCGGCGTTGAGATAGCCGAGACCGAACAGCGCAGTGACGCCGGTCAGGATCGAGATGTAGCTGAACCCGGCCGCGAACGAGGAGAAGCTCCCCAGCGAGCGATCCAGCTCCTGCTTGTAGCCGAAGCCCGCGAGTTCCTGACTGTCGGTGGCGGTCGGCTCTCCGGTCACGGTTGCCATCGATTAATCAACCTCCCCAGTTGCGCGTTTCTTGCCGCGCGGCTCGGAATGTGGCCCTGAGCCGCCGGCGTGCCCCCAACAAGCGGGCCCCATTGACCCGGGCCTAATGGGGCTGTTATATATCAGTTGTCGTACTGTGTCAACGAGGGCAAACCCGGCTGGAGTTCGAATGGCGACGGCCACCGCACAGCAGATGTTCGTGGACGGCGCCTGGCAGCCGAGCGCCAGCGGAGAGACGTTCGAGGCGACCAGCCCGGCGACCGGTGAGCTGATCGGGACGGTTCCGCAGGGCGATCGAGACGACGCGCGCCGCGCGATCTCCGCGGCGCGGGGCGCGGCTGACGGCTGGGCGCGGCACACGGCATTCGAGCGTGCCGCGAAGATGCACGCCGTCGCCGAGATCATCGAGTCGCGGCGCGACGAGTTGGCGCGAACCTTGACGCTCGATCAGGGCAAGCCGCTGCGCGCCGAGGCGTTCGACGAGGTCGACGAGCTGGTCGAGTACTGGCGGATGGCCGCCGAGGACGCCAAACGGCTCGGCGGCGAGCTGCCGAACTCGTTCTCGCCCGGCAAGCGCGCGTTGCTGGTGCGCCGCCCGCGCGG
>DATKFF010000277.1:0-4560 GCA_035511595.1 Solirubrobacteraceae bacterium
CGCCCAGCCCGCGGCCCCGGCCCAATCCGACGCCACGACGCTCAAGGGTGCCGCCGCCGCGCTCGCGCGCTACATGGACGAGAGCCGCTCGGTCCCGACCGCGACCTCGTTCCGGACGGTCACCGTCACCGAGCTCGCCCAGCGCCGCGCGCAGCTGAAGGACGCCGGCCACCGCGTCTCGTTCACACACCTGATCGCGTACGCGATCGCGCGCGTGGCCCAGGACGAGATGCCCGTGATGGCCCACCACTTCGCCGAGATCGACGGCAAGCCCAACCGGATCGACGACGGCGCGGTCAACCTCGGCCTCGCCGTCGACGTCGAGCGCAAGGACGGCGGCCGCACGCTCATGGTCCCGGTGATCCGCGACGCCGGACGCAAGCGCTTCACGGAGTTCCTCGACGCGTACAACGCGCTCGTCGAGAAGGCCCGGACGAACACCCTCACCGCGGATGACCTGACCGGTGGCAACGTGTCGCTGACCAACCCCGGCGGGATCGGCACGGTCGCATCCGTGCCGCGGCTGATGGCAGGTCAGGGAACGATCGTCGCGACCGGCTCGATCGCCTACCCGGTGGGGCTCGAACGCATCGGCGAGGCGATCGGCGCGGAAAAGGTCATGACGATGACCTCGACCTACGACCACCGGGTGATCCAGGGGGCCGAGTCGGGCCGATTCCTCCAGCGGATCGAGGCCTACCTGCACGGCGATGCGGGCTTCTACGAGCTCGTGTTCGGCGATCTCGGCGCGGCGCTGCCGGCGCTGGCGCCGCTGCCCCAGCCCGCGGCTCCGGCCGTCGCCGCCGCGCCCGCGCCGGCCGCCGCACCCGCTGCGGCGCCCGCTGCGCCCGACGATGAGCTGCTCCAGGCGGTCCAGGCGGCGACCTCGCTGCTGAAGGCGCATCGCACCCACGGGCACCTCGCCGCGCGGCTCGACCCGCTCGGGCGCGAGCCCGAGGGCGATCCGGCGCTCGACCCCGAGCCGCTTGGTCTGACCCCCGAGCTGATGGCGAAGATCCCGTCGCACATCCTGCGGATGTACGTGCCGGGCGACACGCTCGCCGAGTCGCTTCCGTACCTGCGGGAGACCTACTGCGGCCCGATCGCGTACGAGATCGAGCACATCGGCTCGCACCGCCAGCGTCTGTGGCTGCGCGAGGCGATCGAGGGCGGCCGGTTCCGCGTGCCGCTCGGCACCGACGAGCAGAAGGCGCTGCTCAAGCGGCTGACGGAGGTCGACGCGCTCGAGCGCTTCATGCACAAGGCCTACCTCGGCCAGAAGCAGTTCTCGATCGAAGGGCTCGACATGACCGTGCCGATGCTCGACGAGCTGATCCAGCTGGCGGCGACCCAGGGCGCGCGGGAGGTCGTCTTGGGGATGGCCCATCGCGGGCGATTGAACGTGCTGGCGCACAACCTCGGCCGGCCCTACGACACGATCTTCGCCGAGTTCGAGGGGACCTCGACGCTCGAGCCGATCACCACGATCCCCCACGGCGGCACCGGCGACGTCAAGTACCACCACGGCGCCCAGGGCTCCTACCAGCTTCCGAGCGGCGAGTCGATCGTGGTCCGGCTCGAGTCCAACCCGAGCCACCTCGAGGTCGTGGCGCCGGTCGTCGCGGGCGCGACGCGCGCCGCCCAGACGACCCGGCAGGGCCCGCACGCGCACCGCGACACCAACGGCGCGATTCCGGTGATCCTCCACGGGGACGCCTCGTTCCCCGGGCAGGGGGTCGTCGCCGAGACGCTCAACCTGCAGGCGCTCGACGGCTACACGGTCGGCGGCACGGTCCACATCATCCAGAACAACCAGATCGGGTTCACGACCGACCCCGACGACGCGCGCTCGACGACCTGGGCATCGGACCTCGCCAAGGGCTACGACGTGCCGATCATCCATGTCAACGCCGACGACGTCGCCGCCTGCGTGTCAGCGCTGAGGCTGGCGTTCGCGTTCCGCCAGGAGTTCGGCCATGACGTCTTGATCGACCTGATCGGCTACCGGCGCTTCGGTCACAACGAGGCCGACGAGCCGGCCTACACCCAGCCCTCGATGTACCAGGTGATCAAGAAGCACCCGCCGGTCCGCGAGCTGTTCGCGCGGCAGCTGATCGACGAGGGCGTGGTCAACGAGCAGGAATCGACCGAGATGACCGACCAGGTCTGGGCCGTGCTGACCGACGCCCACCAGAAGCTCAAGGGCCGGATCCAGGCGGCCAAGGAGGTCGAACACGCGACCGGCGAGTACGAGCTCGACCGCACCCCGTCGCCCGAGGTCAAGACGGCCGTCGGCGTGGACCGCCTGCACGTGCTCAACGAGGAGCTGCTGTCGGTCCCCGACGGGTTCATGGTCCACCCGAAGCTCGTCAAGCAGCTCGAGCAGCGCCGCGAGGCGCTCGACAGCGGCGAGGGGATCCAGTGGGCCCACGCGGAGGAGCTGGCGTTCGCGTCGCTGCTGACCGAGGGGCTGCCGATCAGGCTCACCGGGCAGGACACCGAGCGCGGCACCTTCAGCCAGCGCCATCTCGTCCTGCACGACGCCAAGACCGGCCAGGAGCACTCGCCGATCCAGCACCTCCCCGGGGCGCTGGCGCCGATGGAGCTCCACAACAGCCCGCTGTCCGAGATGGCGTGTGTCGGGTTCGAGTACGGCTATTCCCAGGAGGCGCCCGAGACGCTCGTCCTGTGGGAGGCGCAGTTCGGCGACTTCGTCAACGGCGCGCAGGTGGTGATCGATCAGTTCATCGTCTCGGGGCTGGCCAAGTGGGGACAGACCTCGCGGCTCACGCTGCTGCTCCCGCACGGCTACGAGGGCTCGGGTCCCGAGCACTCCTCCGCCCGGGTCGAGCGCTTCCTGCAGCTGGCCGCGGAGGGCAACATTCGCGTCGCCAACCCGACGACGCCCGCGCAGTACTTCCACCTGCTCCGCCGGCAGGCGCGGATCGCCAAGCAGCGCCCGCTGGTGGTGATGACGCCGAAGAGCCTGCTGCGGCTGCCCCAGGCCACGAGCCAGCTCCAGGAGCTGACGGACGGGCGCTTCGAGCCCGTGCTGGGCGAGCCAGGGGTCGACCCCGAGCGCGTCACGCGGCTGATTCTCTGCAGCGGCAAGATCTACTACGAGCTCGCGGCGCACGAGCTGCACGGGCAGAACCCCGAGGTCGCGATCGGGCGGGTCGAGCTGCTTTATCCGTTCCCGCAGGCCGAGATCCTGGCGCTCGTGGACCGTTACCCGCGCCTGCGCGAGGTTGTCTGGGTCCAGGAGGAGCCGCGCAACATGGGCGCCCGCGCGCACATGTCCCCGCGGCTGATGCAGATCCTCCCCGAGCACCTCCAGTTCGGCTACATCGGGCGCCCCGAGCGCGCGTCGCCGGGCGAGGGCTATCCGATCGCGCACGCGCTCGAGCAGAACCGGATCGTCACCACCGCGCTGGACGCCGCCGCGCCAATCTCGCAGTACCCGCCCAAGCAGCCCGGCGAGCGCTAGCCCGGCCGCTTGACAGGCAGCCGCGAGGCTGCGTATCGTAGGCAGCCGATTGGCTGCCAATTCGCACGTCGACGAGGTGTTCAGGGCGCTGGCCGATCCGAGCCGGCGGCTACTGCTCGACAGCCTGAACGAGCGCAATGGCCAGACGCTGCGCGAGCTCGGCTCGAGGCTTGACATGGCTCGCCAGTCGGTGAGCAAGCACCTCGCCGTGCTGGAGGCGGCCAATCTCGTCACGACCGTTCGCCGCGGCCGGGAGAAGCACCACTACCTGAACGCGGCGCCCATCAACGAGATCGCCGAACGGTGGATCACACGGTACGAGCAGGACCGCGTCCACGCGCTCGCCGATCTCAAAAGAGCACTGGAGGACACCCCCGTGGAGAACCCCTCATTCGTCTACACGACCTACATCCAGACCACGCCCGAACGGCTCTGGCAGGCATTGACCGAGCCGGCGTTCACCGAGCGCTACTGGGCGACCAAGTTCGACTCCGACTGGAAGCCCGGCTCGACGATGTCCTGGCACACGCGCGGCCTGACGATCGCCGACCCCGAGCAGGTCGTGGTCGAGTCCGAGCCCTATCGCCGGCTCTCCTATACGTGGCACACGTTCACCTCCAAATGGGCCGAGTCGCTGGATCTCGCCGACGACGCCCGCGACCGCCTGGTCGCCGAGCCGCGCTCGAGGGTCACCTTCGAGATCGAGCCGCTCGGCGAGCAGGTCAAGCTGACGGTGATCCACCACGACCTCGAGCCTGGGGGCCTGACCGGCTTGCTGATCAGCCAAGGCTGGCCGCGCGTCCTGGCCAACCTCAAGACCCTGCTCGAGACCGGCGACACGCTCCCGGACCTAAAGCAGACCACTACGGCCAGGCTCGGGCTGACGCAATGACCAGCATGCATATGGTCCCTACCGTCCCCTCGTCGGTGCCGATGATGGCACCGCCGCAACCTGAATCACCAGGAGACATTCAGATGACAACCCACACCACCGCCAGTCGCGCGCAGTGGCTCGCTGCCCGCCTCGAACTGCTCGAGGCCGAGAAGGAGCTGACCCGCCGCAGTGACGAAGT
>DATKFF010000278.1:0-2523 GCA_035511595.1 Solirubrobacteraceae bacterium
GAGATCGGGGACGACCAGTACGACGCGCTGATCGATGAGCTGCGCGCGATCGAGGCCGGGCACCCCGAGCTCGTCACGCCGGACTCGCCGACGCAGCGGATCGGCGGCGAGCCGGTCTCGGACCTCGTCAAGGTGCGCCACCCGCAGCCGATGCTGTCGCTGGCCAACGCCCGCTCGGCCGAGGACCTGCAGGCGTGGATCCAGCGGATGCGCAATTTTCTGGCGCGCGAGGGGATCGAGGACCCCCAGTTCGAGTACGTCGTCGAGCCGAAGATCGACGGGCTGGCGATCTCGCTGATCTACCGCGACGGCGGGTTCGAGCGTGGGGCCACGCGCGGCAACGGCGAGGTGGGTGAGGACGTGACCCACAACCTCAGGACGATGCCGTCGATCCCGCTGCGCCTCGACATGGAGGATCCGCCGCCGCTGGTCGAGGTTCGCGGCGAGGTGTACATGTCGCTGCCGGACTTCGCCAAGCTCAACGAGCGCCGCGCGGAGGCGGGACTGTCGACGTTCATGAACCCACGGAACTCGGCCGCCGGGACGGTCAGGCAGCTCGATCCGAAGCTCGCCGCCGATCGCCCACTGTCGTTCTGGGCCTACGCCGTCGGCGCCACCGAGGGGATCTCGTTCGACACACATTGGGACGCGCTCGAGTGGCTTCGTCAGCACCGCTTCCCGGTCCACCCGGACGTGAAGAAGCTCGCGACCGAGGACGAGGTCGTGAGCCAATGCCGCTCGTGGGAGGAGCGGCGCGGCTCGCTGGAGTTCGAGATCGACGGCGCGGTCGTCAAGGTCAACCAGGTCGAGCTGCAGCGGCGCCTCGGCGTGGTCGGACGTGAGCCGCGCTGGGCGATCGCCTGGAAGTTCCCCCCGACGACGGCGGTCACCACGCTCAAGCAGATCGGCTGGAACCCAGGCAAGTTCGGTGACCTGCACCCCTACGCGGTGCTCGAACCCGTTCACGTCGGTGGCGTGACAGTCAAGCTCGCGACGCTCCACAACGAGGAGGACCTGGCGCGCAAGGACCTTCGTGAGGGCGAGGAGGTGATCGTCCTCCGGGCCGGCGACGTGATCCCGCAGGTGGTCTCTCCGGCGCCGCACGTCGCCGAGCGTGAGGACCGTCCGCCGGCGCCGAGGCCCCCGGAGCGCTGCCCGGTCTGCGACACCCCGACCGTCAAGCCCGAGGACTCGGTCTTCACCCGCTGCCCCAACCGTGACTGTCCCGGCCGCCGCTGGCAGCTGCTCAAGCACTTCGTCGGCGCGATGGACATCGACGGGCTCGGCGAGAAGCAGGTGAGCCTGTTCATGGATCTCGGCTGGGTACGCAACGCCGCGGACTTCTACCGGCTGACGGCGGAGCAGATCGCCTCGCAGCCGGGCTTCGGGCAGGTGTCCGCCGAGAAGCTCGTGGCCGCGATCGAGCGCTCCAAGCAGGAGCCGTTCGGGCGGGTTCTGTTCGCGCTCGGGATCGAGGAGGTCGGCTACGTCACCGGGCGCAACCTCGCCCAGCACTTCCGCTCGATCGACGCGCTCTTGAATGCGTCGCCCGAGGAGATCGAACAGGCCCAGGGCGTCGGGCCGAAGATGTCCCGCCTCATCCACGACCAGCTCCACGACGAGCAGATGACGGCCCTGATCGAGGACCTGCGGGCCCAGGGTCTGCGGTTCGAGGAGGAGGGGCCGCCGCCGGGCGAAGGCCCGCTGGCGGCCAAGACGTTCGTGCTGACCGGAACGCTCCCGACGCTCACGCGTGAGGAGGCGACCGAGGCGATCATCGCCGCCGGCGGCCGGGTCACCGGGTCGGTCTCACGGAAGACCGACTACGTCGTCGCCGGCGAGAGTCCCGGATCGAAGCTCGCCCAGGCCGAGAAGCTCGAGGTCCCCGTGCTCGACGAGGACGGGCTGCGCAAGCTACTCGGCTAGCTTGAGCTCGCCAGCAGCTCGAGCCGGTTTCCCCACGGGTCGGCGGAGTAGAAGCGGCGCTCGCCCGGCAGGCGGTCGTCCCAGATCACGCTTGCGCCGGCGGCAGACAGGCGCTCCGCCAGCACGTCGAGCCGATCCGGCGCCACCCTGAACGCCGGGTGCGCCTTGCCCGCGGGCGCGAACCGATCTTCGACGCCGATGTGGAGCTGCTGGGATCCGACGCTGAACCACACGCCGCCACGGCCGCCGAGGCTCGCCGGCTTCTCGATCTCGGTCAGCCCGAGCAGCTCTCCGAAGAAACGCCGCGCCTCGGCCTCGCACCCCTCCGGCGCGGCCAGCTGGACGTGATCGATCCCGAGGACGCTCATGGCTGTTCAGCCGTTGTAGCTCGCGAGTGCCGCGGCCATGTCGTCGGCCTCGACCGAATGGACGTAGTCCGGGGCGCTCAGACCGTTGGCCAGGAATGCGAACGCGAGCGTGTGCCCATCGCGCGCGTGGCAGTAGCCGACGAGGTTGGCGACGTCGTGCAGCGTCCCCGTCTTGCCGTGGCAGTTGCCCTGCGCGGCGGTCCGGTGCGAGTAGTCCTTGAGCGTGCCG
>DATKFF010000279.1:0-5127 GCA_035511595.1 Solirubrobacteraceae bacterium
TTTGACCACGGTGCCGTGGGGCTCTCGGCCGGCACACGGGTGGAGGTGGCGCTCGCGGCGATCGCGGTGTTCGGCGCCGCGGCCTGGCTGGTCTCGGGCAGCGTCCGCCTGTCGGCGTCGCGCGCGGGCGTCGCCGGCGCCCTGCTGCTGGCGGCGTTCGCGTGCTGGTCCGGTATCACCGTCTTGTGGAGCGTCGCGCCCGACCAGACCTGGATCGAGCTCAACCGCGCGATCTCGTACGTGCTCGTCGTGTGTCTCGCGATCGCCGTCGGCGCCTCACACGAGCGGGCGGTCCCAATCTTCGCCAAGGGCTTTTTCGCGATCGCGCTAGCCGTGACCGTCTACGCGCTCGGCCAGAAGCTGCTTCCGGGACTGCACCTCTCCGGGGTCTTCGACCTCAATCAGACCGGCACGCTGCCGCGACTCCAGGAGCCGCTCGGCTATTGGAACGCGCTCGCGCTGTTCATCGCGATGGGAGTCCCGGTCGCGCTCGCGCTCGCCGTCGACCGGACAAGGACGCGCCGCGGACGAGTGGCCGCCGGGTGCGCGGTCGAGCTGATGCTGCTGGCGATCGGCTTCAGCTACTCGCGCGGCGGCCTCCTGGCGCTCGCGCTGGCGGTCGTCGTCGCGATCGGCGCCGGTGGCGAGCGGCTGCGCTCGCTGCTGTGGCTGGCGGCCGCGATCGTCGCGACGATCCCGCCGCTGGCGTTCGGGCTGAGCTCGCACGCGCTGACGACGCCAGGCGTGTCGCTCCCGAGCAGGGAGGGGGCGGGAGCGATCCTCACCGGCATCCTCGTCGTCTCGCTCGCCGGCTTGGTCGCCGCGGAGCGGGCGCTGCTCGCGTTCGAGCCTCGACTGCAACTGAGTCAGGACCGGGTGCGACGGCTTCGAAGGCTGGCGCCCGCGGTCGTCGTTGCGGCGCTGGTCTGCGGTGCGCTGGCGCTGGCGCTGTCCTCCCGTGGGTTCACGGGGACCTTCTCGCACGCGTGGAACAGCTTCACTTCGACCCGGATCGTCAGCACATACAGCCCCGGCCGGCTGCTCACCACCACGGCGTCGAACCGCTGGGTGTGGTGGAAGGAGGCCGCGGGCGCGTTCAGCGATCGACCGCTTGGTGGATGGGGAGCGGGCTCGTTCGGCGTCGTCCACCTGCTCTACCGGCGCGACACGCTGCCCGTCCAGCAGCCGCACAGCGTTCCGCTGCAGTTCCTCGCCGAGACCGGCGTCGTCGGAGCGCTGCTGGCGCTCGCGGCGTTCGCGTTGTTGCTGGGAGCCGCTGCGGCGACCGTTCGCCGCTGGGAGCGCGGACCGCAGCGGATGCTGGCGGCGGCGCTGCTGGCCGGGGCGTTTGCCTATGCGCTGCACTCGCTGTACGACTGGGACTGGAACATCCCCGCGGTGAGCCTCCCCGCGCTCGTGTTCCTCGGCGTGCTCGTGGGAAGCCACCGGAGGCGAGCCGCGGCGCGGCTCGACGCGCCGAGCCTTGGGACCAGGGTCCTTTGGCTGAGCGGGTTCGTGCTTTGGCTGTGCGCGTTCGCGGTATCCGCGGCGCTTCCCAGCCTCGCGGCCAGCAAGGCGAACGCGGCGCTCGTCCAGGCCGCGAGCGGCGCTCCCGGCGCGCTCCGCTCAGCCCAATCGAGTGCCGCGCTCGCGAGCAGCCTCGATCCGCTTTCGGACGCGGGACTGCGAGCCGAGGCGACGGTCGCGCTTCACCGTGGCGGTCTCGCTCGCGCGCGCGACGACCTGAGCCAGGCGGTCGGGAGAGATCCGAGCGACGGCCTGGCGTGGAGCGAGCTCGCTCAGGTCGAGTATCTGCTGCACGACCCCGCCGCGGCGACGCTTGCCGAGCAGCGGGTCGTGACGCTCGATCCCCAGGGCCAGGCCGCGCGGTCGGCGCCGGCCCTGGCGCTGCTGGCCGCGCCTCCGTCGGCATCGGCGACCGCCACGCGGACGCCGTTGCCGCCGAAATGAGACGCTACGGGTCGTGAAACTGCTCGTCACCGGCGGCGCCGGTTACATCGGATCGATCGTCGCCACCCACCTGCTGGCCGCCGGCCACGAGATCGTCGTGCTCGACAACCTCGAGCGCGGGCACCGCGAGGCGGTCCCCGACGGGACGGAGCTGCTCGTGCTCGACCTGCTCGACCGGGAGGCGCTCGGCGAAGCCCTCGCCGACGGCTTCGACGGCGTGTTGCACTTCGCGGCGCTGGCCCTCGTCGGCGAGTCGGTCAGCAACCCGGAGCGCTACTGGCGAGCGAACGTGGGCGGCACGCTCAACCTGCTCGAGGCGATGGCCGGCGGCGGGATCCCGCGCCTCGTGTTCTCGTCGACCTGCGCCGTGTACGGGCAGCCGGACGAGGTCCCGATCCCCGAGACGGCGCCGCCCCGCCCGATCAATGCCTACGGCGCGTCGAAGCTCGCCGTCGACGAGATGATCGGCCACTTCTGCCGGGCGCACGGCCTCGGTGCGGTCAGCCTGCGCTACTTCAACGTCGCCGGCGCGAGTGGCGAGCTCGGCGAGGATCACGAGCCAGAGACTCATCTGATCCCGAACATCTTCCGGGCGGCACTCGGGCAGAACCCGTACGTCGAGATCTTCGGCACCGATTACCCGACGCCCGACGGGACCGCGATCCGGGACTACATCCACATCGACGACCTCGCCGAGGCTCACCTGCTGGCGCTCGACGGCACGCGCCAGGACGAGCATCAGATCTTCAACCTCGGCAACGGCAACGGGTTCTCCGTGCGTGAGGTGATCGCGGCGGTGCAGGCGGTCACCGGCGCGGATGTCCCGACTCGTGAGGCCGCGCGGCGCCCCGGCGACCCGCCGATGCTCGTCGCGGCCAGCCAGCGAGTCCGCGCCGAGCTGGGGTGGGAGCCGCGCAAGCCCGGCCTCGAGCAGATCGTCGCGGACGCGTGGGGGTTCGCCCAGGCGCATCCCCGCGGATACTCAGGCTAGGTCGGCCAGCGCCTCGAGCGCTGCCGCCAGGACCTGGTCGGGCGGGGCGCTCGCGTCGATCGTTCTGATCCGCTCGGGCTCTCGCGCCGCCAGCTCGTTGTACGCGGCGGCGATCCGATCGAAGAACTCGTCCTGCTCGGCCTCCAGGCGGTCGACCGGCTCCGCGCGTGACCGTGAACGCGACCGTCCCAGCTCGGGATCGACCATCAGCAGCAGCGTCCGGTCGGCCCGCATGCCCCCGGTCCCGAACTCGTTGATCGCGCGGACCTCCTCGATCCCGAGCCCTCTGCCGGCCCCCTGGTAGGCCAGCGAGGAATCGACGAACCGGTCGAGCAGGACCCATGTCCCGGATTCGAGCAGCGGCGCTACCGCCTCCTCGACGAGCTGGGCTCGGGCGCCCGCGTAGAGCAGTGCTTCGGCGCGCGCCCCAACTCGGAGCGCCGGATCCTTGACCAGCTCCCGGATGCGTTCGGCCGCCGCGACGCCGCCCGGCTCGCGTAGCGCGCGCACGTCGAGGCCGCGAGCGGCGAGCTCCGCGGTCAGCGCCGCCGCCAGCGTCGTCTTCCCGCTGCCGTCGATTCCCTCGATCGTGATCAGCCGTCCCCGCGCCATGGATGCGGTTGGAAGCTACCGGGCAATAGCATCGATGAGGTGCTCGCAGAGCTCGATCGCCATCCTCACGCGCGCGCGGTGCTGGGTCCCGCGCTGTCCTCGGACGGGCGCGCCTCCCACGCTTACCTGTTCTACGGCCCGGAGGGGGCCGGCAAGCGCGACGCCGCGCGAGCGATCGCGGCGGAGCTGCTCGCGGCCGGCTCGCCCGACCCTGACGGCGCGCGGGCGCGGGTGATGTCCGGCGCACACCCGGATCTGACCTGGGTCGTACCGAGCGGAGCACACGAGATCCTGGTGGGCGATATCGACGAGCCGGTCGTTGCGGCTGCGAGCAAGACGCCGTTTGAGGCCAGCCGGCGCGTGTTCGTGATCGAGCGCGTGGATGAGCTTGGCGACGAGGCTGCCAACCGGATGCTGAAGACGCTCGAGGAGCCGGCCTGGTTCGTGCATCTGATCCTGCTGACGGACCGCCTCACCGAGGTGCTGCCGACGATCAGCTCGCGCTGTCAGCTGGTGCGGTTCGACGCGCCGCCGTTGGAGCAGGTCGCCGGCGCGGTCGAGGCCACCGCCGGCGTCGAATGGGAGACGGCGATCGCGTGCGCTCGGCTGTCGCTCGGCGACGCCGAACGGGCGCGGGCGCTGGCGGGAGAGGAGGGGGGGACGCTGCGAGCCGGTGGCGAGCAATTCGCCCGGGCCGCGCTCGCCGGCAAGGCGGCGGCGATGAGACCATGGACGGCGGTGCTCGCGGCGGTGGGTGCGACCGGCGAAGCGGTCAAGGACGGGCTTGAGCGCCAGGCCGCTGAGGAGATCGAGCTGTATCCGCGCAAGGAGCGAAAGCGCGTCGAGACTGAGTGGTCTGAGCGGATCAGGCGATCCCGCCGCCGGGCCGAGACGGCGTCGCTGGATCTGGCGCTTCAGGTCACGGCGCTCTGGTATGCCGATCTGGCGGCGCTCGCGTGGGGAGCCGACGAGCTGGTCCGGAACACCGATCGGCTGGCCGAACTGCGGGCCGATTCCGGAGTCGCGCCCGGCAGGTTGCTGAGCGCCGTGGAGCTGGTGGAAGAGACACGCCGCCGGTTCCAGCTCAACGTCTCGGAGGAGCTTGCGTGCGAGGCGCTGGCCTACCGTCTGGAGCGGGTGCTTGCTGGATGAGGATCGAAAACTCTCGGTGACGGAGGGGCGGGACAGCCGCGGCGGACGCGTGTTCCTACGTAGCCCCTCCGCGTCTGACCGTGACGAGTTCGTCTCGCTGATGCGTACGAGCCGCTCGTTCCACCGGCCGTGGGCGACCGCCCCGACCGACGACGACCGGTTCGCCGCCTACCTGGCGGACTCGCGGCGTCCCGACTTCGAAGCGATGCTCGTCTGCCGGCTCGAGGACCGCGCGATCGTCGGCTTCTTCAACCTCTCGCAGATCGTCAGGCGATCACTGCAGAGCGCGTACCTGGGGTACGCGGCCGGCAAGCCGTACGCCGGCCAGGGGTACATGCGTGACGGGATCGCGCTCGTGGTCCGGCACGCGTTCATGGACCTGCGCCTGCACCGGATCGAGG
>DATKFF010000280.1:0-4105 GCA_035511595.1 Solirubrobacteraceae bacterium
GACCCGTCCTCGATCCGTACCTCGGTTACGCCGCGGAGGAAATGCTCGGGGGACAGCGCCGAGGCGAACCGTGCGGCGCCACCGGTCGGGAGGATGTGGTTTGAACCCGCGATGTAGTCGCCGAACGCCGTGCCGGAGGCCTCCCCCACGAACACGCACCCGGCCCTGCTCACGCGCGACGCCAGCGCCTCGGCGGAGCTGCCCGCCAGCTGCAGGTGCTCGGGGGCGAACTCCTCGGCGAGCGCCAGCGCCTCCTCTGGGCCTTCCACCGAGACAATGGCCGCGGCGGCGCCCGTGTCGGCGCCGCCGTCGACGCTCGCCCCGAGCGCGTCGAGCAGCGAGGCGTCGGGCGAAGCTGCGATGACCAGCGTGCCCGGCCCGTGCTCGGCCTGGGCCAGCAGGTCCAGCGCGAGCGGCTCCGGATCGACGTCGCCATCGGCGATCAGGAGGAGGTCGCTGGGACCGGCGAATCCGTCGATCCCGACCTGCCCGAACACCTGCCGCTTGGCCTCCTGGACGTAGAGGTTGCCCGGGCCGACGATCACGTCGACCGGCGGCACCGTCTCTGTCCCGTACGCGAGCGCCGCGATCGCCTGGGCGCCGCCCATCCTGTACACCGACGAGGCGCCGGCCAGCCGGCACGCGCCGAGGATCACCGGGTTGATGTCACCATCGGCGCCCGGGGGCGCGCACACGGCGATGTCCGGGACGCCCGCGACGCGGGCGGGGACCACGCCCATCACCACAGTGCTCGGGTATGGCGCCCGGCCGCCGGGGACGTACACACCCGCACGGGCGACCGGCACGCGTCGCAGGCGGACCACATGCGTGCCGAGCTCGACCGAGGTCTGCTCCCGGTGGGCGCGCGCCACGGCGACCGCCTCGACGTTGGCGATCGCGCGCTCGAGCCCGCGGCGCACGTCGGGGTCAAGCCGTTCGGCGGCGTTGTCCAGTTCCTCCTCGCCGACGCGCAGCGGCCTGGGTTCGGCACCGGAGGTGTCGAACGAGCGGCTGTACGCAACGACGGCGGCGTCGCCATCGCGGCGAACCAGGCCGATGATCTGGGCGACTTCGGCGCTGACCGATTCGGCCCCAGGGACAAGCGCCCGGAGCTGCCTGACGAGCTCCGCCGGATCGCCGCTCAGGCGGAAGCGCTCACACCGCATCGAGCCGCTCCAGGAGCGCGTCGATCGCGACCGCCCTGAGCTTGTGCGCGACCGGGTTGGCGATCAGCCGCGCCGTGCACTGCGCGATCTCCTCTCTGACGACGAGCCCGTTCTCCCGCAGCGTCGTCCCGGTGGCGGTGAGGTCGACGATCCCCTCGACGAGCCCGGTCAGGGGCGCGAGCTCGACGGAGCCCTTTACCTCGACGATCTCCGCCTGCCGGCCGGTCTCGAGGAAGTAGTCCGCCGCGATTCGCGGGTACTTGGTCGCGATCCGGACCACGCCGAGGCGCCGCAGCGCCTCCGCCGCGAGGTCCTCGCCGGCGACCGTCGCCAGCACCATCGTGCACTGGCCGTAGCCGAGGTCGACGAGCTCGTAGATCTCACGCTCTGACTGCTCGAGCAGGACGTCCTTGCCGGTGATTCCGAGGTCGGCTGCGCCGGCCTCCACGTACGTCGGCACGTCTGAGGGACGCATCGTGATGATCCCGGCGTCCTCGAACAGAAGCTTGCGGTCGTTGTCTCGCGCCTCACGCGTGTCGAGCCCGAGGCGGTCGAGCAAATCGAGGGTCTCCTCGAACAGCGCCCCGCGGGGCACCGCGATCCGGAGCTCGCTCATCGCCCGCCTCCGCGGCCTCCACGCTCCTCGCCGGTCAGCGCGATGTGGACGCGCTCGACCCCGAGCGCGAACCCCACGGCGGGCAGCGGGTGGCCAAAGCCGGCCAGAAGCTCGTCGTAGCGCCCGCCGCTGCCGATCGGAACGCCGTAGGCGGGGTCGTAGACCTGGAAGACGGCGCCGGTGTAGTACCCGAGGCTCCGCACCAGGCCAAGGTCGAAGATCACCCGTTCGGCGACCTCCGGGGCGAGCAGGGCGTGGACGTCGCGCATCCCCATTGCCGCGTCCACGAGCGGTCCAGAAAGGCCCGCCAGCACCTCGGGTCCGCCGCGCGTCCTGGGGACGCTGAGGAGCAGCTCTGCGTCGGCTTTCGGCAGGTCGAGCGCAATGATCTCGGCCTCGACGCCGACGAAGTCGCCATCGACGAGCGCGGCCAGGATCCGCTCGCATGCTTCCTCGGGGATCTCGAGTGCGGCGAGCAGCTCCGGGTACAGCGAAGCGTCGCCGAGGCCGATCCGATACGTCTCGAGCCCCGCGGCGTCGAGTGCCTTGCACAGCACCGTTAGCGCCTCGGCGGTCCCCTGCGGCGCCGGCGAGCCGATCAGCTCGACTCCCGCCTGCAGCAGCTCGCGCGACTGACCGCGCTGCGGACGCACGCCGCGATACGCGTGCGCGAAGTAACAGAAGCGAAGCGGGGGCTCGGCGTGCGCGTAGCGGGTCGCGACGAGCCGCGCGATCGGGATCGTCATGTCGGGCCGCAGCACGAGCACGTTGCCCTGCTCGTCGAACATCCTGTACGCCGGGCGAGTCGCCCACGCCGCGCTCTGGGACGGCTGGCGATCCTCCCGCGCGAAGGTGCCCTCGTACTCGAGGGCGGGCGTGTAGACCTCGCCGTAGCCAGCGTCGTCGAACACCGCGCGGATGCGCTCGGTCATCGCCCTGAGCTCCCGCATCTCGTCGGGCAGGACATCTCGCGTGCCGCTGGGAATGCGGTCAACCATGGTCCCCGTATCCGTTCCGACTGGGACTCAGGCGACCGCGGGCACGTCGTCCACCCGCTCTATCCGCGCCCCCAGATGGCGCAGACGCTCGTCGATCCGCTCGTAGCCGCGGTCGATCTGGCGGATGTTGCCGATCTCCGTGACGCCATCGGCGCACAGGGCGGCGATCAGCATCGCCATCCCGGCCCGGATGTCGGGAGACTCGACGCGCTGGCCGGTCAGCCGGCGCGGCCCAAGCACGATTGCCCTGTGCGGATCGCAGATCGTGATCGCGGCGCCCATCAGCTGGAGCTTGTCGCAGAAGAACAGGCGGTTCTCGAACATCTTCTCGTGGATGATGACCGAGCCCTCGGCCTGGGTCGCGAGCGCGAGCGCGATGCTCGTCAGGTCGGCGGGGAACGAAGGCCACGGCCCGTCCTCGACCTTCGGCATGTAATCGCCCGCGTCGTTGCGGATCACGAGCTTCTGATTGCCGGGGACGATCACGTCCGAGCCGCGCACCTCGCTGCGCAGGCCGAGCCGGTCGAACGCCAGCCGGATCATGCGCAGATCCTCAGGAACTGTGTCCTTGACGATCAGCTCGCCGCCGGTCACACCGGCGAGCGCCATGAACGAGCCAATCTCGATGTGGTCGGGCGCGATCGTGTGCGTGCACCCGCGCAGGCCGCCGGTGCCGTGGACCGTCATCACGTTTGACCCGATCCCGTCGATCGCTGCACCCATCGAGACCAGCATCCGCGCCAGGTCCTGGACGTGCGGCTCGGAGGCGGCGTTGCGGATCACGGTCGGCCCGCGCGTCAGCGCGGCGGCCATCAGCGCGTTCTCTGTCGCCATCACCGACGGCTCGTCCATCAGGAAGTCGCACGGGCGCAGCCCGATCGGGGCGTCGAGGCGGATGTCGCGGCCGTCGTCCACTGAGGCGCCGAGCGCGCGGAACGCGTCGAGGTGCGGGTCGAGGCGCCGGCGTCCGATCACGTCGCCGCCGGGAGGCGGCATGCAGACCTTGCCGAAACGCGCCAGCAGCGGACCGGCGAGCAGGAACGAGGCCCGGATCCGCTCGGCCAGGTCGGGGTCGATCGAGCAGCCGTCGGTGACGCCCGCGGCCGTGACCGAGACCTCGCTCGGGCCGAGCCACTCGACGCGCGCTCCGAGACCCTCGAGCAGCAGCGTCATCGCTTCGACGTCACGGATCCGCGGGACGTTGCGCAGGACCACCTCGTCCTCGGTCAGCAGGCACGCCGCGAGGATCGGCAGAGCACCATTCTTGTTGCCGGCGGGGGTGATCGTGCCGGCCAGCGGCACCCCGCCCTCGATCACGAATTTCT
>DATKFF010000281.1:0-2855 GCA_035511595.1 Solirubrobacteraceae bacterium
CCCGACCATCCACGCGGCGCGCGCGGTTGCGCTCATCACATCGCCACCGACCCCGGTGGAGTTTTCGCCGTAGAAGACGTGCTCGGCGGCCATCGCGCCCAGCGTCCAGACGAGCTTTGAGAACTCCTCGCTGCGCCACGACGAGAACCGCTCCTGTGTCTCGATCGCCTGGTGGTGCCCGAGCGACTCACCGCGCTTGCGGATCGACAGGCGCGTGGAGAGAACGTCCTTCATGTACAGGTGACCGTTGACGGCGTGGCCGGCCTCGTGGATCGCGACCGCGCGGGTCTCCTCCGGGATGTAGTCGATCGCCACCGCGGTGCCGGCCTCGACGGTCGTCATCGCCTCGACCAAATCCGACCAGCCGAACTCGTGCCTGCCGTCGGCGTGCGAGTAGGTCAGCGCCAGCGAGCAGACCTGCTCGATCATCGCCGGCGCGTAGCCGTTGGTGATTCGCGCCAGCTCGTCGCGGCGGCGGTCGGTGTCGAGGTCCGGGTCGTGGTCGACCTTGCCGAGGTAAAGGTTGAAGATGTCCTTGCGGTCCTCGAGCGTCGGGGTCCGGAACCAGACGTGGCGCCCCATCCGGCCGGGCCGGATCAGCGCGGGGTCGAGCCGGTCGATCGGAACGTTCGTGGCGCCGATGAAGAACACCTGCTCGGGCGCCGGGCGGGGCGGCGGCAGCCGGAGTGAGTGCCCGCGGATCCGGCGGGGGACGAAGTACAGCGCGTCGAGAAGCGTGTTGAGGCGCTTTGTGAACTGCTGGCGCATGAACGGCGGATCGCCGATCCCGTCCATCTGCACGAGCAGCTGGTTGAGCGCCAGCCCGCCGCCCATGCCGCCCATCATTCCGGGGAACATGACGTTCTGGATCCACTCGGCCGGCTTGGCGAACAGCGCTGGAACACCCGAGCTGCGGGCCTCGGCGCGCTCGGCGAACAGGCGCTCGCGCCAGGCTCGCGTCTCCAGGATCAGGTCGCCGGTCGGGGTCAGGGAGCCCCACTGACCGAAGAAGCAGTAGTCCTCAAAGCTCTGGCTGCCGACGGTGCGGCTGCCGACGCCCATCCCCGTCGGGCCCTGCCCGAGGCTGGCCCGCCGCATCCCGACGGCGTCGATCTCGTCGATGAACACGATGCACTGGCCGCCCCACTTGCGCGCGAGCTTCTTCGCCTTGCGGATCAGGAACATCACGACGATCACGTCGATGCCGATGAACGTGGCGGCGAAGCCCGAACCCGGGATCGTGACGAACGGGCAGTTGAAGTTGGTAGCGATCGCCTTGGCGAGCATCGTCTTGCCGGTACCCGGCGCGCCGAGGAACAGGAGGCCGCGCTCGCGCTTGCCCCCGGCCTTCTCGAATTCCTCACCCGACTGCCACAGGCGCACGACGCGGGCGACCTCCTCCTTGGGCTCGGCCTGCCCGCGGACGTCCTGCATCCGCACGCCCCAGCTGGCGTCGCCGGGCTCGTAGCCGCGCACCTGCCGGAGGTTGGCGATCAGCAGCGGCCCGAACAAAATCAGGGTGTTGATGAAGAACAGCACGACCAGGCTGAACGCCAGGTTCGGGAGCAGCCCGCCGAGCGACCCGAGCCCGTGGAAGATCGCGGTTACGCCGCCCCACCAGGTGTGGTGCCCGGCGAGCGCAACGATGCCGCCGACGACTGCTAGGAAGATCGCGATGAACACCACGAGGCGGTAGAGGCGCCGCCAGAACCAGGTCCGCCTGCGAGCGACCACATCCTCTTCGGCGATCTCCTCCCCGACTCCGTACATGCTCGGCCACGGCAGGAATCGCCGCGCCAGCACGTCGATCAGCCCCCGGAAGGCGATTACGCTGCCGGCGGTCGCCGCCAGCGCCCAGACGAGCGACAGCCCGAGCCGGTCGTAGAGCACGACGAAGAACATCGGGCTCGTGAACAGCGCGACCGCCGTGGCGGCACGGCGGAGCCTGCGCCACTCCCCGGCAAGCATGGTCGCGTCCAAGCCGACGCGACGCGACCCACTCCTCTGCTCCGCATAGGCCATTTGTCCGCCTTGAGGGTACAGGCCGAGCTTGCCCGCGCAAAGGACCCTCCGGCGGGGCGGGGGGACGGTGACTGCTAGTTAAGCGGTGAGGCTGACGGTGTGAATGCGGCGCATGCGTTAAGCCCCGTCTCACTGTCGAGCACTGCGGTCGCCGCCTCGGCCCGTGAGGACACCCCGAGCTTGCGGAAGCTCGTCGCCAGGTGGCTCTTGACCGTGCTCTCGGAGAGGTGCAGGTGAAGTGCGATCTCCTGGTTGGTCGCGCCGTCCGCGACCAGCTCGAGGACCTGGCGCTCACGGGAGGAGAACGCCGACCATGGCGCCCGATATCGGATCGACCGCGGGATCGCCAGCTGTCCCCCCAGCACCGCCGAGATCGTGACCGCGAGCGTCTGCTCGACGGCGGGCTCGGGCACGTAGCCGTCGACCCCGGCGCGTAGCGCCTTGCGGACCAGGGCACTGTCGTCGTCGGGCGCGACGAGCACGATTGCGTAGTTTGGGCGGAGCGTCTGAAGCAGCGGGACCGCGCCGCCGCGAGCGACCGAGCGGGCGTCTCCCGTGAGCACGACCACGTCGAGTGGCTCGCCGAGGTCAAGGAGTGCGGGGACGTCCGAGGCGCTCGCCGCGACCGCGACGGCTTCGCGTGCAAGCAGCGTCTCGAGCCGTCGGCGGCCGACCTCATCCGCGACGATCCCGACCGCCTGACCATCACGTACGACGCCGTCGAGCGGCTCGCCTGGGGCGATTGTCGTGGCCATCGCTCAGGCGGCTACCGTCGAGGGCGTAGCGCCCGCGTGGGTGAGAGCCACCTGGAGAGCCCGGCGGCCGCGGTGGTG
>DATKFF010000282.1:0-3532 GCA_035511595.1 Solirubrobacteraceae bacterium
CACCGCGGTCGCGTACTTGCCGACGCCGATCGTCCTGCCCTCGCCGCGGGCGGTGGCGTCCCGGTCGCCAGCCGCGGTCAGCCGTAACGTCTCCGCCTCCTGGCCGCGCCAGGCGGCGAGGAACAGACGGGCGTGTGGCACTGGCGGGTTTGCGATCGCGTCGCTGACTGCGCGCGCCTCTTCGCTCAAGGCCTGCGCCGCGGCGAACTCGCCGGCGAACAGATGGATGCCTGCTCGCAGGTTGAGCGCCAGGGGCAGCACGGTCACCGCGCCGACATCGCGGGCGAGCTGGATCTGCCGGGCGGAAAGCACGTACCAGCTGTCGTAGTCGCAGAGGTCCATGGCGGTGCGGCACGCGAGCCATAGCCAGCGGATCCCGTCCTCGCTAGAGAGTTCGTCGCTACGGAACGCTGCCAGTGCCCGCTTCAAGATCGGCGTCCCGGCGGCGTAGCCGTCCGTGTGCAGCACGGCCAGCCCGTCGAGCAGGAGATCGGGCGCTCGCTGGGGCTCGGGCAACGGGGGCGCCCGGCGCGCGGCATCCGCCGCCTTGCGCACACCGTCGCGGGCGCCCAGGCGACCGGCGGAGATCGCCGCGGACAACGCCTCCAGGTAGGTCACTCGCGCAAGGCCGATGTTGAGCGGCTCGAGCCGCTTGGCGGCCTTGAGCAACAAGGGTGGAGCGTCCCTGCCGCGGTTGACGGCAAAGTCGATCTGACCTCGCAGCAACTCCACCTGGGCGCGCTGGAGCTCGTTCAGCGGTCCGGACTCTGCGATGGCGACCAGTCGGAGTGCCGCGTCGAACGCGCCGGCCTGGTGCTTGGCCTGGGCGGCGGCGAGCGCTCGCCTCGCCCGGAGCGATGGTTCGGGCGTCAGGACGGCCGCTCTTTCCAAAAACGCCGCCGCTGCCGCCAACCCACCGCGCGCCTGAGCGCGGCCGGCCGAGCGCTCGAGCTCGGCGGCGACGTCCTCGTCGAACGCTGGGGTCGCCTGGGCGAGGTGCCAGGCGCGGCGATCGGGGTCGACCTCGGGGTCGGTCGCGTCCGCCAGCGCACGGTGCACAGCCTGCCTTTCCTCCGGCGAGGCGGCGCGATAGACGGACGAGCGGACCAGCGGGTGACGAAACGTCACGCTCGCGCCGATCGTGAGCAGCCCGTCGGTGTCGGCCGCCGCTTGGACGGCGATCCCGAGTCGCCCGGCGGCCCGCCACACCAGTACCGGGTCGCCGACCGGCTCCGCTGCCGCCACCAACAACAGCCGCTGGGTCTCCGCCGGGAGCCCCGCGAACCTCCGGCGGAAGCTGTCTTCGATCCGCCCCGACAGCCCGGGCGCGTCGAGCAAACCGAACTCGCCCGCCAGCTCCGCCGACGTCAACCCGCCCGGCAACTCCAACAACGCCAGCGGATTGCCGCGCGTCTCCGCGACCAACCGCTCCCGCACCCGCTCATCCAATGGAACCCTCAACACCGAGCCCAACAAAGCGCGCGCATCAGCATCACGCAGGCCCTCAACAGCCAGCTTCGGCAAGCCCTCGAGCTCATCGCTCGGCTCGCGGGTCACCAACACCAGCGCGACCGACTCCGCCAACAGCCGCCGCGCCACGAACACGAGCGCCTGCGCCGAGGCCCGATCAAGCCACTGCGCGTCATCAACAACACACAGAAGCGGCTGCTCCGCGGCGGCCTCCGACAGCAGACTCAGCACCGCCAACCCCACCAGGAACCGATCCGGCGCGTCCCCGGCGCACAGCCCGAACGCGACGCCGAGCGCCTCCTGCTGCGGGGCAGGAAGCCGGTCCAGGCGATCCATCAACGGCGCGCACAACTGCTGCAACGCCGCGAACGCCAGCTCCATCTCCGACTCCACGCCAACCGCCCGCAAGACTCGAAACCCCGCTGCTCCCCCGAGCGCCGACTCCAACAGCGCCGTCTTGCCAACCCCTGGCTCGCCGGTCACCACCAGCACCCGGCTCTGCCCACTGCGTACCGCCGCAAGCATCCCAACCAGCGCCTCGCGCTCGCTGCGCCGGTCGTGCAACACCTCCGCCGGCCGCTCAGTGATCATGGCCATCGACCATACCGGGCCCCCGCTGCTGTCGACGCCCCCGCGAATACGCGGTTTTCCCGTCGCGGACCACGTGCCTAACTCGACGCGCTTCTTCGGATCGGCGGGGTCCACGTTAGGCCGACATCGTCGACTAAAGTCACACCCGAGCTGAGAGCCGTGGCAACCTCCGATGCGCAGCGATTGCGGGCGCCCGACGCGCGGGGATCGGGGACATCCCCAGTCAGGCGATCGCCGTTGCGTGCACGGGGGCAGGGGCCAGACCCGGCCCGGGGCTGGAGGTCGGGAGAGGTGTCCTTGCTGTGGCGGGTGTTTCTGGTCAACATCGTCGTCTGGATCGCCGCCTTTGCGCTGCTCGCGTGGTCGCCGGTGACCGTCCACCGCGTCGCCACTCCACAGGAGCTGGTGATCCTGTCGATCGGACTCGTGGCCATGTTGCTGATCGACCTCGTGCTGCTGCGCCGCGTTCTGCGCCCTTTGCGGCGGCTGGCGGCCGTGATGGGCGCGGTCGACCCCGGGCATCCGGGCCAGAGGGCGGCGCCTCTCACGACCGGCGGAACCGAGGTAGTTGCCCTGGCCGAGGCGCTGAACTCGATGCTCGACCGCTTGGAGGACGAGCGGCGCGAGAGCGGCAGGCGAGAGCTGGTCGCCCAGGAGGGCGAGCGTGCGCGGGTAGCTCGCGAGCTCCACGACGAGGTCGGTCAGACGCTCACGGCCGTGGCCCTCCGGGCCGAGCAGGCAGCCGAGCAGCCCTCGGGGCAAAGCGAGGCCCTGACCGAGATCGCTGAGACGGTCCTGCGGAGCCTCGACGATGTCCACAGGATCGGCCGCGAGCTGCGCCCTGAGGCGCTCGATGATCTCGGACTGGGCAACGCGCTGATCGCGCTGTCCTCGCGCCTTGCCCGGCAGAGCGGGATCAGCGTGCGACGCAACCTCGAGGGCCATCTACCGGCGCTGCCGCACGAAGTCGAGCTCGTTATCTACCGCGTGGCCCAGGAAGCACTCACCAACGTGCTTCGCCACGCGAAGGCCAGCGAGGTGAGCATCTCGCTGCGATCGGCCGCGGATGGAGTGCTGCTGATCGTCGGTGACAACGGCTGCGGGCTCCCCGAGCGTCGCAGAGAAGGCGGCCTTGGCGGGATGCGTGAGCGGGCGATCCTGATCGGGGCGAGCCTCGAGATCCGCTCGGAAACGGGTCGCGGAACCGAGGTCCTTCTGACCGTGCCCGTTGGAGCTGAGTCCCGTTGAGCACGCCGCTGAAGACACGTGTGTTGCTGGCCGACGACCATGCTGTCGTGAGGATGGGCTTGCGCAGCGTCCTCGAGGGAGAGCCGGACATCGAGGTGGTCGCCGAGGCCGCGGATGGCCATGAAGCGGTCGAGAAGGCCATGGCGAGCAACGTCGACCTCGCGATCGTGGACGTGTCCATGCCGCGCATGACCGGCCTCCAGGTCACCGTCGAGCTGCTCAG
>DATKFF010000283.1:0-2543 GCA_035511595.1 Solirubrobacteraceae bacterium
CGCGCTCGGGGTGCTCGTCTACGGCGGGTTTCACCACGTCGGTGCCGTCGGTCTTGGCCTCGCCGCCACGGCGATGCTGCTCGTGATCGCACGCACCGCCTCGGCGCTCTACGAGAACATGCGGCTGCTGCGGGCGACCCAGCAGGAGGCGCTGACCGACTCGCTGACGGGCCTGGGCAGCCGGCGCTCGCTGCACGCGGCGCTCAGCCGGTTGCTCGCCGACGGAGCCGCATCCGCGCCCGCGTTGTTCGTCGTGTTCGACCTCGACGGATTCAAGGCCTACAACGATCGCTTCGGTCACCTCGCCGGCGACACGATGCTCGCGCACCTTGGGCAGCGCCTGCAAGCGTCGATCGCCGACGTCGGCAGCGCCTACCGGCCGGGCGGCGATGAGTTCTGCGTGGTGCTCGACCTGGACCCGGCCAATGGTGAGACGCGGATCGCTGCGGCCCTGACTGCTCTCGCGGCCGACGGAGAGGGCTTCTCCGTGCGCGCCTCGTACGGCGCCGTCGCGATCCCGTCGGAGGCCCCGACGCCGGCGCAGGCGGTGCGGCTGGCCGACGACCGCATGTACGCGCACAAGCGCGGGCACCGGAGCTCGGCCGGCGCGCAGACCCACGAGGCGCTGCTCGGGCTGCTACGCGAGCGCCACCCTGAGCTGCACGAGCATCTGCGACGGGTCGGGCGGCTGGCGGTCGTCGTCGGGCGCAGGCTGGGCATGAACGCCGAGCAGCTCGACGAGCTCCGCCGCGCGGCGGAGCTACACGACATCGGCAAGGCCGGGATTCCGGACGCGATCCTCAACAAGCCCGGGGAGCTCGACCCCAACGAGTGGGCGTTCATGCGTCGCCACACGCTCCTCGGCGAGCGCATCCTGGCGGCGGCTCCGGCGCTCGCCCCGGTCGCCCGGCTGGTGCGCTCGAGCCACGAGCACTGGGACGGCAACGGCTACCCGGACGGCCTCGACGGGACGTCGATCCCGCTCGGGGCGCGGGTCGTCGCGGTCTGCGACGCGTTCGACGCGATGACAACCGAGCGCCCTTACGGGCGGGCGGTGTCGCCCCGCGATGCGCTCGCTGAGCTCCGCAGCGAAGCCGGCACGCAGTTCGACCCCGACATCGTCGAGGCGTTCCTCGCGGCGGCCGAGGAGCTGCGTCCGGAAACATCAGGGGCCGCCCCCGAAAGGGCGGCCCCCTAAAAAAACGGCGCGGGCCTGGACTACGCGACGCTGGCCGTCGCGGGCTCCTCGACCCGGCGCGGGAGCAGCGTCTCACGCGCGATCACGAGCCGCTGGATCTGGGCCGTGCCCTCGTACAGCTGCAGGATCTTCGCGTCACGCATCAGCTTCTCGACCGGGTAGTCCTTGATGAAGCCGTACCCGCCGTAGACCTGTACGGCGTCGGTCGTGATCTCCATCGCGGCGTCGGCCGCGAACCGCTTGGCGTGCGAGGACTCGAGCGTGTTGCGCTTGCCCTGATCGAGCAGCACCGCCGAGTTCCACGTCGCCAGCCGCGCGAGGTGCACCTTCGTCGCCATGTCCGCGATGATGAACTGGATCGCCTGGTGCATCGCGATCGGGACGCCGAACTGGACGCGCTCCTTGGAGTAGTCGATCGCGAACTCCATCGCCGCGCGCGCCACGCCGACGCCCATCGCGGCCACGCCTGGGCGCGTGCGGTCGAGCGTCATCATCGCGATCTTGAAACCCTTGTTCTCCTCGCCGACGAGGTGGTTCAGCGGAATCTCGACCTCCGGGAACGTGATCGTCGCCGTGTTCGACGCGCGCTGACCCATCTTGTCCTCGTGCTTATCGACGATCACCCCGGCGTCGCGCGGGACGATGAAGCACGAGATTCCTCGGTGTCCCGCGTCCTTGTCGGTCTTGGCGTAGACCGTGTACCAGTTGGCGTACTCGCCGTTGGTGATGAAGGACTTCGATCCGTTGATCACCCACTTGTCGCCCTTGCGCGTGGCGGTGGTCTTCATCCCCGAGACGTCGGACCCGGCGTCGGGCTCGGTCAGGCAGAACGAAGCGAGCAGCGGCGCCTCTGAGAGGCGGCCGAGGTAGTCCTTCTTCAGCTCCTCAGAGGCCGCCAGGACGATCGGCGCCGTCGCCAGGCCGTTGCACGACAGCGAGGTCCCGATCCCCGAACAGCCCCAGGCGATCTCCTCCTCGATCAGCGCACCGTCGAGGAAACCGAGCCCGGGTCCACCGTATTCAGCCGGCAGATGGCCGTTCATCAGCCCCAGCTCCCAGGCCTTCTCGATGATCTCCTGCGGCCAGGTCGCCTCCTTGTCGTACTCCCACGCGACCGGGCGGATCTCCTTCTCGGCGAAGTCGTGCGCCATCTCCCGCATGCTCTGCTGCTCTTCGGTGAGCGTGAAATCAACCACTGGATTTCTCCTTGAACGTGTGCGTCCGGTGGCTTGGCGGTGGCTGCTCGGCGGGCTGAATTCAGAGCGCCGGCTTGCCTGCCTCTTCCCGAGCGCGAAGGTAGATTGACTAGTCAGTCAATGACCACATAAAGGGTAGCCGATCACCG
>DATKFF010000284.1:0-5936 GCA_035511595.1 Solirubrobacteraceae bacterium
GGTTGAACCCGAACAGCGTCATCGACAGGCCGACCAGCGCGAAGAACCCGATGTACGCGTCGTAGCCGGCGGTCCCCTGCGAGCCGAGCGGCTGGTAACCGGTCCAGCCCGTCTGGAAGCCGCCGAAGAAGATCGTCGTGACCAGGATCGTCGCGCCGGCCATCAGCAGCCAGAACGTGAACGACTCGATCCGCGGGAACGCCATCCGCCGCGAGCCGATCATCAGCGGCACCACCCAGTTGGCAAACGGCCCCAGTAGCCCCGAGGTCATGATCCCCATCATCATCGACCCGTGCATGCCGACCAGCGTGAGGTACTGGTTGGCGCCGAACACGTGCACGTTGGGCTGAAGCAGCTCGGTGCGGATCAGCATCGCGTTCAGCCCGCCGACGAAGAAGAACAGCCCGATCCCGACCATGTACTGCTTCGCGACGACCTTGTGGTCGGTCGCGAGGCTGAAGTAGCGCAGCAGCCCGTGCTCCTCGGACTCCCGCTCGGCCAGGCTCGGCGGAGCGCCCAGCATCCGCTGCACCGGGTAGTTCGCAAACCCGAGGCCGACGAGGAATCCGACCACACCGAGGAAGTAGCCCAGCAGGATCGAGACGTCGTTCTGGCCCGCCTCGGTCCCGTAGTAGGCGAGCCCGCCGCCGGTGATGTGATTGCCGATGAAGTATCCGAGGAACCATCCGCCGATCCCCAGGATGATCCCGGTGACGACGTTGAACCCCATGAACTGCCGCCAGCCAGTACGGGGCGCAGGGGCAGAAACTGCGATCGCGCTCATCCGCCTCTCCTCAGGGGTATTGGGAAGTAAGTCTTCGAGTACGGCGGCAGGTTCTTGGTCGCCGGCGCGTACTGCCGCTGCTGCTGGGCGATCCACAAGGCGAACTGCGCCTTCGGCACCACGGTGCCCGAGTTGAACATGTAGCCGTGCCACAGCCCACACAGCTCCGCGCATCGGACGTGGAACGTGAGCGGCGCCTTCGTGGTCACGTACGCGACGTTGTTCTCCCCCGGGTTGGCGTCCGCCTTGACGCCCAGCTCGTACGCCCAGAACGAGTGGATCACGTCGAGCGACGTCACGTTCAACCTGATCAGCGTGTTCGCGGGCAGCTCGATTGCTCGGGTCTCAACGCCGCCGTAGGTCGGCCAGCGGTAGGTGAACTGCCACTGCTGGGCGATCACCTGGACCGGGAGCACCGACGTGCCCGCCGGCGCCGCCGGCACCGCGATCGGGTTGGGTCCCTGGCCGCCGCCGGAGCCATCCGCCAGCAGCCTGACGGTCCCGTACCCCGCCAGGAACAGCACGAGCACGGTCGTGACGATCAGCCACCAGAACTGCACGCTCGAGTTGCCGCGGATCGGGGCGCCGTCCGTCACGACCTCGGGGTTGCGCTCGCGGAACGCCCACAGCGCATAGGCCATGTAAACCAGCACCCCGAGCGCGACCGGCGTGGCCAGGGCCAGTAGCACCGTGTTGTCCGTGACCTGGCCCGCCGCCTGCACGGTTCCCTTGCCGGGCGGAAGCCCGGGGCCGACGATGAACACGATGATCGGCGTCGCGATCACGCTGGCCAGCAGCCAGAGGACCACGACGTTCCGGAAGTGGCTCGTGTTCTCGGCGTTCAAGGCCGCGTCGACTCGCTCATACGACCTTGATGAAGCCGCCCATGTAACCCACCGTCTGCATGGGCCCGCCGTTGCCCTGGATGAACCCGGCGCCGCAGGGCACGAAGCACTGCCAGCGGTACAGGCCCTTGGGCGGCGAACGGAACGTGAAGCTGACCGTGTGGTGCGCCTGGCTCAGCGAGCAGGGGGCCTGAGCGCACAGGTTCTTGGCGTTCATCGGAGCGCCCGGAAGCGGGACTGAGAGCCCGATATCGGGGATCGCAAAGGTGTGGCCGGGCGACGTGGGGTCCACCGCCGTGATCGGCTGGCCGTCGAGCAGCGCCGGCCCGACCGTCCCGCTCGGCTGCGAGAAGTACGGGTTGCGCAGCCCGGTCGCGGTGTCGTATTGATAGATCGTCACGTGCACGAGCGTGTTCGCCGGCACGATGAACGTCGTGTCATGACGCCAGTTGCCCGAGTTGGCGTCCACCGCGTAGTACGAGACCCACGTGGGGTTCGGGTCGCTGGCCTCGGCCGTCGCGACCGTCGCCAGGTTCAGCTGGACGCCGCCGGCGACCGGCGTCGACGCGACCGAACCCGGGACGTTGACCAGATAGAAGCCGATGTAGAGGCCGATCGCGGCCAATACGACCACCGCCACGATCGAGGCCCCGAGAGCGCGCTTGGCGGTTCCGCTCACGCCTTGCCTCGTGCGCGCCGGACCGCGGTCACCCCCAGAGCATGAATTACGTGTGATCTCATCCGTCCGCCTTCGGCCGTGTTATATCTCCGCCCCGGAGAGCCCGAAAGGGAGATGACGGCAATGTCATCCGCCTGTCATTTACAAGTCATCTTCGGCGGGATAAGGTGCCGTGCTCTATAGGTCGTGAATGCGTCCGTAGGGGAGAGATGCGCGTACTGATCGTCGAGGATGAGCCGCGAATCCGAGCCTTCCTAGCCCGAGCATTCGAAGCCGAGGGGTTCCCGGTCGACGTCGTCGAGGACGGCGAGAATGGCCTCGCCCTCGCCCTCAGCGGCAGCTACGTGCTCGTGATCCTCGACCTCTTGCTCCCAGGTCGTGACGGCCTCGACGTGCTCCGTGAGCTGCACGCTCTGCGTTCGGATCTACCGGTGCTGATCCTCTCGGCTCGGGGCGACCTATCGACCAAGCTCCGCGGGTTCGAGCTCGGCGCGGTTGATTACGTGGCGAAGCCGTTCTCGCTCGATGAGCTGCTCGCGCGCGCCCGAGTACACATCCGCCGGGCTCGCGTCACCGACGATGGCGCCACGATCCGCGTCGGCGAGCTGATGCTTGATCTGGCGAGCAGGCAGGCGCGGGTCGGTTCCAAGGTCGCCGACCTCTCGGATCGCGAGTTCCACGTGCTGCATTTCCTGATGCGCCATGTGGGCGAGGTCGTAAGCCGAGAACGTCTGCTCGCGGAGGTGTGGGGCTACGACTTCGATCCCCGGTCGAACGTCGTCGACGTCTGCGTGCGGAGGCTCCGCAGACGCCTCGGTCCGGATACCCCAATCGAGACGGTGCGCAACGCTGGTTACCGCGCGGCTGCCTGACCCGGCGCCGCCGCTGCGCCGCTACCGCGTCGAGCTCGTGTGGCTCGCGTTCGTCGTCGCCAACGGCGCCGCGATGCTGGCGACTCCCGAGCTGCGGACGATCCCATTCTTCTTCGTATGGATCAGCTTCACGGTCGTCTACGGGTTCCGCCTGTGGCCGCTGCCCGTGACGCTCGTCGTGCTCGCGTGCGTGATCGCGGTGACCGGCATACCGATGCTGTTCCAGGCAATTCGCGGAAGCCACTCATGGGACAGCCTCTTGATCGTGCCGCTGACGGCCGCGATGTTCCTGGCCACGGTCTGGCACGCGCGCCGGCGGGTGGACGCGCTGCGGATCGCCGAAACGCGTGCGGAGGAGCGGCGTTCCCTACTCGAGCGCCAGGAGCGGTTCATCCACGACGCCTCGCACGAGCTCCGCACGCCCGTGACGATCGCCACGGGCCACCTGGAGACGGCCCGTGTCCGGGAGACGCAGAACGCCGAGATCGACATCGCGCTCGATGAGCTCGCCCGCATCAACGCGATCATCGAGCGCTTGCTGCTGCTGGCCGCCGCCGACCAGCCGGACTTCCTCTGCGTCGAGGAAATCGAGCTCGAGCAGTTCCTCGAGGACATCTTCATGCGGTGGTCGGATGTGGCGCCCCGCGCCTGGCGGCTGGGTCCGCTCGCGCTCGTGCGGATGCTGGTCGATCGCGATCGTCTTCGCACCGCGCTGGACGCGTTGCTCGAGAACGCCGTCAAGTACACGTCCGAGCACGACTCCATCGAGCTGCGCGCGCGCACCGACGCCTCGGGCCGGATCCTGATCGAGGTCGAGGACGAGGGCTCCGGGATCGCTGACGACGCGCTTGAGCGGATCTTCGACCGCTTCGCGAGAGCCGACGCGGCGCGAACCCGCGCCGCGGGCGGCGTCGGGCTCGGTCTGGCGATCGTGGACGCGATCGCCAAGCGACACGGCGGAAGCTGCATCGTCCGCAGCACGACGCAGGGCTCCGTGTTCGCCCTCGCCCTGCCTGGCGCGTTGGCGAGCGACCTCAGGGAGGTGGCGCCCGGAGCGGCGCCGTGGTGACCGACCGCCGCGTTCGTCTCAGAAGCTGCGCGAGACGGCCTGAACCACGGTCGCCGAATCCTCGACGTCCTCGCCGAAAGCCTGGTAGCAGCCGGCGTTGATGGCGTTGATCACACCCGTCGGGGAAGGTCCCCACCCAGGAGATACCGGACCGTGCTCCTTGACGTACAGCCTGGCGTAGGTGTCCTGTCTGTCCACGTTGGTCGAGCCCCACTGCGAGCAGGTGGTGGCGTCGGTGACAGCGCCGCCCTTGGCGCCCAGCACCGCGACCGCGAGCATCGCGACCAGCACCGCGAACGTCGTCGCGGCGGCCAGCGCGGCCACGCGGTGGCCGGCGATCAGCCCCCGGATGGTCCACGGCGCGCTGTACTCGTCCCCCTGCGGAGCGCGAGCGGTAGTGCTCATGGTGGGACGCCGATCCCTCGCTTCACGAGGCCCGGACTTATAGCCCGTGGGTCAGTGCCCGTCAAGGCGCTCGGACGACAGCCCGAGCGCCTTGACTCCAGCCCTAAGCCGCGGGCCAAACCTGACCGCGACGCGCAATCCACGGGCGCACAGGCCCAGCATGCGGGCGTCCGCCGCGCGACCAGATCCGGCGCCGGAAGACGGGGCCAGACGCAAGCACGCCGTGGTCCCGATGCTGGGTCGCGATCGCGGCGAGATGCATACCGACGATCACTGCGAGCACACCGGCGACAAACACGATATTGAGGACCACCATCACGGTAGGCATATGTATCTCCGTTCACGTCGTTGATTGGAACGACACCGATGCTCTACCCGCGTGGTGGCAACGCCATGAGGAAGTCGTATGAGAGTCCTATGAGAAAAAAAGTGGCACGATCCAGCGAATGAGACCGTCGCTACGGTCAGCGACCGCAGTCTTGCTCGCCGCGGCGGTCGGCCTCGCCGCGGTCGCACCCGCCGCGCACGCCGACGGGGACCCCGGCAGCGACGTGCTCGTATTCCAGGATCTGTTCACCGGCTCGGATGCGGGCCTGTCGGTGCAGCAGCAGCTGCAGCTGGGAGCGATGCTGAAGTCGGCCGCGCGGCAGCGTTTTCCCGTGCGCGTGGCGATCATCGCGGGGCCGGTCGACCTGGGGGCCGTGACCGCCTTGTGGCGCAACCCGCGCGCGTACGCCCGCTTTCTGGGGATCGAGCTGTCGCAGGCCTACAAGGACAGGCTGCTCGTCGTGATGCCGAACGGCTTCGGCTTCAATTGGCCCGGGCACTCGACGAAGTCGGCGTACAGCGTGCTGGGCGGGATTCCCATCGGGCCAGGCGGCAGCGGCCTCGTTACCGCGACGGCGGCGGCGGTCGGGAAACTGGCGGCCGCCAGCGGGATCAGGCTGCCGGCCGCGCCGCGCGCCCTGAGCGCTCGGACCGCCCCCGCCGGTGCTGGCAGCGCCAACGCCCCGGTCTCATCGGGCGGCGGCGCCACCGACAACTTGCTCGGGATCATCGTGCTCGCGGGGGTCGTCGCCGCGGGAGTCCTGCTCGCGATCCGCTGGGCGCTTCGCCGGCCGCCGCCGCGGCGGCGGCTCCGAGTATCCATCTCAGGGCACCTGAGACCGCCGCCCGGGCGCGTCGCAATGGCCGCCGGTGGCGTCGTCGCGGTGCTCGCAATCGCCGCTGTGATCCTTCGAATCGGGCTCCCGACAGCGGCACGGTCGCAGGGAGAGGCGCT
>DATKFF010000285.1:0-5774 GCA_035511595.1 Solirubrobacteraceae bacterium
GCGCACGACCGGCAGATCGAGAAGCTGACCGAGGCGGCAAAGGAGATGGGCGAACGCGGACTGCCAGGTCGCAAGGAGATCGTCGACCAGTACCAGCGGGAGGAGCGGCGCTTCCGCACCGACGCCCTCCGCGCCGGGCTCGGGGTACTGGCGCGCACGTACCGGACGCGGGTGACCCGGGTCGCGCCGCGGGGGATCGCCCCCGGGGACCTCGACGTGCGGGCCGCGACGAACGCGGTCGGCCTCATCACGGAAGTGGCACAGGCGCTGCCACGGAACCCGAACGAGTCCCTGTTGCTCCAGTCGCTCTTCACCCGGCTGGCTTCACTGGCCGCGTAGGGAGACCGACCAGTTCACAGGACGCCCGCGAACGGATGTTGCGGCGGGGCCTAGCATCTCGGGTTCAGGACAGCCCGGGGGAGACCAGATGGCGGGGAGTGATGCGGAGGCGGTCACGAACCAGAGCGGCCCTCCCTCTGCGTTGCAGATCGGCGTCCTCGGCCCGCTCGAGATCGTCTGGGCCGGCCGGCCGATCGACCTCGGCGGTCTTAAGGCACGAGCGCTGGTGGCGCGCCTTCTGATCGATCGCGGCCTCATCGTCTCGGTCGACCGGCTGATCGATTCGCTGTGGGGGGACCATGAGGGCGACGGAGCCGAGATCGTGCTGCGCTCCACCATCTCGCGGTTGCGCAAACGCCTGCGCGAGGCCGGGGCCCCCGATGACCTGATCGCGACGCGGGCTCCCGGCTACGTCCTGGAGGTCGGGGCGGAGACGACCGACGTCTTCGCCTTCGAACGGATGATCGCCGACGGGAAACGGCAACTCGTACGACACCGCCCGAGCGAGGCGGTGCGGGTGCTCGACGAAGCGCAGAGCCTCTGGCGCGGCGCGGCGTACAGCGAGGTGCGAGACGAACCGTTCGCCCGGGCGGAGGCGCGCCGGCTCGAGGAGATGCTGCTCGCGGCGATCGAACTGCGCCTCGATGCCGCCTTCACCCTGGGCCGTCACGAGTCGCTCATCGGCGAGCTGGAGACGTTGACGACGCAGCACCCCATGCGCGAGCGCCTCTGGTCCCAGCGCATGCTCGCGCTCTATCGCTCGGGGCGGCAGGCCGAGGCGCTGCGGGTCTACCAGGAGCTCCGTTCCACGCTGGTGGACGAGCTCGGCATCGAGCCCGGTCACGACGTGTCGTGGATGGAGCACGCCATCCTGTCGCAGGATCCGGCGCTGGCGTTCGTCGCCGCGCCCGATGAGCCGGCGGCGGGTGAGCGGGTTGCGGTGGAGGACATTGCCGGCGTCGCAGCGGACTCCTCGACCGGGTATCGCGTCCGCATCCCGACTTCACCGACCCAGGGACCGCTCGTCGGGCGGAACCGTGAGTCGGCGCTGCTGCGCGACTGGTGGGCGTCGGTGGGAACAGGTGACGGCGGCCTCCTTCTCGTCGAGGGCGACCCGGGCATCGGCAAGACGCGGCTCGTCGGCGAATTGGCCCGCGCGGTCGAGATCGACGGCGCGCTGGTCCTGTGGGGGCGTTGTGACGAGGAGCCGGTGGCGCCGTTCCAGCCCTTCGCCGAAGCCCTCGGCCGGTACTTCCACGCCGAGTCGGCAGACCGGATCTCGCGCATGCCCAACTGGCAGCTGGCGGAGCTCTCCCGCCTCGTCCTCCGGTTGCGGGAATACGCCACACCTCTCGACGGAGACCCCGGCGACCCAGAGACCAATCGCTATCGCTTTTTCGAGGCCGTGACGGCGACACTCAGCGAGCTCTCCGGGAACGGGAAGCTCCTCCTGGTCGTCGACGACCTTCATTTTGCTGATCAACCCACCCTTTTGCTGCTCCGCCACGTGTTGCGGAACATCGACCGGGCCAAGGCCGGCATCGTCGGGATGTACATCGACGCCGAAGTTCCCTCCGGGCATTCGGCGCGCCAGTCCGTGGCCGGTCTGCGGTCCGACCGCTCGGTCGAGACCGTGCACCTCGAGGGACTGAGCGAAGACGGGGTCGAGGAACTGGTGCGGAGCTGGCCGAAGGTGGCTGTGGACCTGGTCCCACAACTCTTCAAGCTGACCGACGGGAATCCGCTGTTCCTCGAGGAGATGCTCGCCCACCTCGGCGAGCAAGGAGTCGGGCAGGACGGCGGCCACGGGGACGCACCGGTGTCCCCGGATCTCGAACCGCCCGAGGCGATCCGGGAGCTCGTGGCGCGTCGCGTGTCGCGACTGCCCGAGGACGTGATCTACCTCCTGCAGGCCGCAGCCGTCGCCGGGCAGGAGTGCGAAGCGAGCATCGTCGCCGAAGCCGCCGCCTTGAGCCCGGATCAACAGCTCGACGCGTTCGACCGCGCCGAGGAGTCGCGCCTTCTTCGCCGAGTCGGCGGGCTCGTCCGCGACCGCTATGCCTTCACCCACGGCCTGGTGCGCGACGCAATCTACGGCGAGCTGCTCCGCGGTCGCCGGGTCCGCTACCACTACAAGATCGCGCTGGCGACCGAGCGCGTCCACGGTGAGTCCGTCGACCGATACGTCAACGAGCTCGCCCATCACTTCTACATGGGTTCCGTGTTGGCGGGGGCCGACAAGGCCGTCCGGTACTGCATCGCCGCCGGAGGACGAGCCCTGCGCCTGCTCGCGTTCGAGGAAGCAGTGGGCCATCTCACCCGCGCCCTCGAGGTGGCGGAGCGGTCGGGCGACGCCGACCAGTCCGCACTCTGCGATGCACTCATCGCGTTGGCCGAGGCGCAAAACCGGGCGGGCGACGAGGTTCAGGCCAACGCGAACTTCGCCCGGGCTGCGGTGTTGGCCCGTTCGATCGGGGACCCTGAACGGCTGGCGATCACCGCCCTGCGCGCCGGTCCCGTGAGTTACCTCGGTGTCGTGGACGCGCACGACGAGCAGATCGAGCTGCTGGAGGAGGCCCTGGTGGCCCTACCCGTCGCCGACTCACACCTGCGGTCCAGGGTCAACGCGCAGCTCGCGCTGGTCGTCGTCGCATTGACCGGAGTACCTGCGCCCGGAGTGATCGAACGGGCGCAGGCACTGAGCTCCGAATCGGTTGCGATGGCGCGGCGCCTCGGCGACCGTCTGGCACTCGGTTACGCCCTCCGCTCACGCATCAACGTGCTCTGGGGCATCGATCCGGCTCCGGAGCGACTGGCCGCCGCCACAGAACTCGGCGAGATCGCTGCCGACGTCGGCGACCAATTCTTGGCATTGCACAGCCACATGTGGCGTGTCCGCGAATTGCTGGCACAAGGTGACGTCAATGCGGTGAACGAGGAACTGGAGAGGTTCGAAACGCGAGACACCGGGCCGGTGCATCCACTCGAAGAGTCGTGGTCGCTCAACGTGGCGGCGATGATGGCCCTGATTGCCGGCGACATCGATCGGGCGGATTCGCTGGCTCGCCGCGGCATAGAGGCTGCCGAGGGGTACAACGACCTGGCTGCCACCTTCTACGGAGGGCTCATGGCGTGGACCTGGTGGCAACGAGAGGAGCTCGTGGCCCTCGAGCCGATGTTCCAAGAGGTGATCAGAGAGGCGATCGAGGGCTACCCGATCCTCTTGACCGCCTTGGCCCTCATCCACGCCGAAGCCGGCGAGTGCGACCAAGCGATCGCCGACCTGGAAGCGCTCGCACAGGTCGGTTGGGACGTCGTCGCGAAGGACCAAACCGAAGGCCTGTCGCTCGCGCTGGCCGCGGCAGCCTGTGGCGTTCTCGGGGCCCGGGCGCGCGACCACGCCTCGGTCCTGTACGAGCAGATGCGGCCCTATGCCGGCAGCGCGGTGGTCATCCGGGTGCCGGCTGCGGCGTGTGCCGGCCCGGCGGACCACTACCTCGGGCTGCTGGCCGCCGCCACTGGAGACCTGGCCCTGGCCGAAGTGCACTTCGAGGCGGCGATCCGGCTGGCCAATCGGATGGGCTCGCCACCGTTCGAAGCGGCATCCGAGGTAGAACTGGCGCGCACGTTGCGCCAACGCGGCCGGGAGGGTGAAGAGCGGGTTGCGATCCTGCTCCGCGACGCGGAGGAGACTGCGCTGCGTTTGGGGCTGAAGCGGTTGGCCCGGATGGCCGCCGACCCGGGCTGATCGCGGGGATCCGTCAGGAACCTAACGAATCCTCTTCGTCTTCTCGCTCGGCGATCGCCGCCAGCTTGTCGTCCGCGTCCCGGATGCGGCGGCTCATCCCGAGCAGCAATGCATTGCGGAACCCCGGGATCTCCATCATGGCTTCGAGCTCACGTGGACCGACGATCAGTACCTCGAGGTCCGATGTCGCCGTCACCGTTGCACTGCGTGGTGCCTCCTCGATCGCCGCGAGCTCACCGAAATAGTCGCCCGCCCCCCATTCGTTGACCGTTCTCCCCGCCCGGGTGACGACGACGGTGCCCTCGAGGATGATGTAGAGCTCTCGCCCCAGGCGGCCTTCGCGCAGGATGACCTCGCCTTGTTGGACGTGCAGACGCTCGGCCATGCGTGCGATCTCTGCGAGCTGCTCGTCCGTGCACGCGGCAAACCAGGGCACCCCCTGCAAGCGTTCAACCACCACGGTGAGCGGCCCCCCGTTCTCTGTGTCCGTCACGCCCGCTTCCGGCGCGAAAGTCGGTGTCAGGCTACGCGAAGTCACGATCGACATCGGCATGGCATCACGAAACCCGGGTATCTCGATCATGGCGGCGAACTCGCGCGGCCCGATGATCAGCGCGTCGACAGCGCTCAGTGCGGTCACCGTCGCGTGACGGGGCCCGAGGTTGGTCGCGATGACCTCGCCGAAGACGCTGCCGGGGCCCATCGTGTCGACATGAACGCCGCCCTGCGTGACCGCCACCTTGCCCGAGAGGATCAGGAAGAACTCACGGCCGATCCGCCCCTCGCGGGCCAGGACCTCGCCTTTGTCGACCTGGACCCGCTCGGCCAGCCCCGCGACTTCCTCCAGCTGCGCTCGGGTCAAGCCCCGCAGCTCGTCCACCGCCCTGAGCCGGTCAACGGTCGCCTCCTGTCCCACTTCGGTCACCACGGCGCTCGGCCCCTCTCTCAAGCGGCTGCACACTGCCCGGTGCCGCCTACCGGGTACATCCCACTGTGCGCTGGGGCCCTTGCAGCGACGTTGCACGCTGCTGTCATACGGCCCGACACTGCGGGTACGGCGACAAATCGACGCGTTGAACTGGGCGAACTCTCGCGCCGCCACGACGCTCAGTTGGCCCGGCGGACGGAACCGCCGCGTTCACAATGGCGCCAGGCTCGGGCGGCCTGACCTACACTGACTCTCCGCCGCCAGGCCCGGTGCTCGCTGGGTTCATCCCGGTTCGAACTTCGGCGATGGTTGGCAGACGCCTGGGTAGCTCAGTCGGTAGAGCAGCGCACTCGTAATGCGCAGGTCGTCGGTTCGAGTCCGACCTCAGGCTCCAGTTCAGAGGCACTATTTGACGTAGGCTGCCGGCCGAGTAGCCTCGATCCCAACAGCAATCCCAACAATCCGACAACAGCAGGTCAGGGACCGTTCTGGAGGGACATGCCCGGCAGCATCCGCAAGCGACCCGAACTCGGAGCTGACGCCTGGGAGCTCCGCGTATTTCTGGGCCGCGATAGCCGGGGTCGAGTGCGCCACAAGAGCCGGACCTTCCGAGGTTCCAAGCGGGCCGCGGAGAAAGAACTCGGGCGGCTCGTACTGGCCCAGGATTTCGAGCCCGAGGTGCCCGCGGAGCCCGAAACGCTGGCGTGGAACCAGATGACGACCGTCAACGACGCCATCGAGGGTTGGAAGCAGAACGGT
>DATKFF010000286.1:0-6527 GCA_035511595.1 Solirubrobacteraceae bacterium
CGCCAGGCGGGCGTCTTCGCCCTCGACGGGGAGACGCCCGCGCGCCAGCCGCGCGACGTGCTGAGCGAGCGTCGCGGCGTCATCCTCGAGCACCAACAGATTCAGCTCGGTAAAGGTCCGCTCCACCCACGCCGGGTCGACGGGGTCCCGCTGCGCACGCCAGATCTTCTGCGCAGGGGTCGGCTGGGGATGCTCGTAGGGGTTGAAGAGCTCCTCGTAGAGCTTCTCGCCGGGTCGCGCCCCGACGATCTCGATCGCGATGTCGTGCTCGGGATCCAAACCACTGAGTCGGATCATCGTCTCCGCCAGGTCGACGATCTTCACCGGCTCGCCCATCTCGAGCACGAACAGCTCGCCGCTGGACTCGCTCAGCGATCCGGCGCGGATGATCAGCTGGACCGCTTCGGGGACGGTCATGAAGTAGCGCTTCATCCGCTCGTCGGTGACCGTCACCGGGCCGCCGGCGGCGATCTGCCGGCGGAAGATCGGGACCACGGAGCCGGAGGAGCCGAGCACGTTGCCGAACCGGACAGTCGCGTAGACGGTCTTCGGATAGCGCGTCGCCGCCGCCTCGATCGCCCACTCGGCGAGCGCCTTCGAGGCGCCCATGACGGTGGCGGGCTGGACCGCCTTGTCGGTCGAGACGAGGACGAACGTGCCGACGCCGGCCTCGCCCGCGATCCGCGCCATCAGCTGCGTCGCGAGCGCGTTGTTGCGGATCGCCTCCACCGGGTTCAGCTCCATCATCGTCACGTGCTTGTAGGCGGCCGCGTGGAACACGACCACGGGGCGGTGCTCGGTCATCACCTCGCGCATCCGCTCCTGTTCCTTGCAGTCGGCCAGGACGGGGATCGCGGTGCGCACGTGGCGGTCCTCCTCGAGCTCGCGGACGATCTCGAACAGGTTGTCCTCGGCGTGGTCGACGAGGATCAGCCGCCGGGGCCCGACGCGCGCGATCTGACGGCACAGCTCGCCACCGATCGACCCACCGGCGCCGGTCACCATCACAACTTCGTTGGCCAGGTAGGCGCCGACGCGCTCGACCTCCATCCGCACCGGCTCGCGGCCGAGGATGTCCTCCACCTGAACCGAGCGCAGCTGGCGGGTCACCTTCAGCTCGCCGGATCCCTCACGGAGCAACTCGAATACCGTCGGCGTGGTGCGGACCGGGATCCCGCGCTCGCGGCAGGCGGTCACCACGCGGGCACGGACGGTTCCCGGCGCCGACGGGATCGCGATCACGACCTCGTCCGGCTCGACCTCGTCGAGCACCCGCGCCAGGTCACCCGCGGAGGTGGTGCACAGCACCCTCAGCCCGTACTCGTCTTTGATCCCCAGCTTGCGCGGGTCGTCGTCGACGAACCCCACGGGGCGCATCTGCAGCTGTGGGTTACGCACCAGCTCGCGGACCACAAGCCGACCGCCCTCGCCACCGCCGACGATCAGCACGTCACGCGCCCCTTTGGCGACGTGGAAGCTGCGCACCCGTCCCTCCACAACGAGGTGGATCAGGAAGCGCACACCGATCAGCAACGCGAGCGACAGCAGGAAGAACAGCGCGATCACACCGGCGGGCAGCAGAACCGCCGAGGAGGGCACGAAGTGGTAGTTGTGGTTGAACTGGATCCTCGCCGCCGTCTGCACCGGGTGTCCCAGTGCGACCGCGACCACGACGACGAACGTCCCGGCGATCGCTCCCTTGACAACCGCCTCGTACTCGCGCTGGGTGATGAACGTCCACAGCCGCTGATAGGCGCCGAACGCCGCCAGCGCCGCCACCACAACTGGGACCACCCATCCGATCGTCGAGACGAGCAGGACGCCGTAGCGGTGGTTGGAGCTGCCGAGACCGTCCTCGAACCGCAGCCGGTAGGCGAGGAAGTAAGCCAGCGCGACCAGAAGTCCGTCCACCAGCATCTGCGGGAGCGAATGGCGGTGAATCGGAAAGGCCGCGGATCTGATCCGCCGGCGCATGCGGGGCCGGATTCTAATGCCCAAACGCCGCGCGAACGCGGTTCACGACGCTCGCACCGCGGCCGACGTCGAGAGCGTGCGGCCCTGCGCGTCGAGCGCCTGGACGGCCACGTACCGCGCCGCGTTGATCGTGGTCTGCGTCTCGAACCCGGTCTTTGTCACCGCCCGGGTCGCGCGCAGGCTCGTCGCGCTGGGGCCGCTCAGCACCCGCCACCCGTGCACGGCGGTGGCGCCGTTCCAGGTCGCGTACACCGTCGTTGTCCTCCTGGCGGTAGTCGCGGCGACGGCGGGCGGAACGGCTGGGGTCCCCGACCATGGGAACTCGTACGCGCGGTAGCTCGAGGTGGTGCCCACGAAGCGGCCGTCGAGCACCAGCTGCCCGCGGCCGTTGTAGTCGGTGAAGTAGGGCTGCTGTCCCCAGCCAATGAAGTCGTCGGAATCGGGCAGCAGCTGCACGTTGCCCTCGAACTCGGCCAGCAGCGCCGGCGAGTGCTGGCGCTGCGCGGCGACCGTGGCGGTCATCGACTTGAGGTTCAGCGACAGCTCCAGTCCACGGGACTGAGAGTGCACGCTGGGAGGACCGGCACCGTCATCGAACACCGTCACGAGCTGGTCGTTCTGGCCCTGGGCGCGGACGTCGTGCTGGAACGCAAAGCTCGTCCCCGAGCCCATCTTGAAGCTCGAGCGCTTGCCTCCCAGCGTCCAGATAACCGCGCCGGTCCCGTGGTCGACCTTGTAGGCGGCCCAGGTGTTGCGGCCCGAGATGATCAGGTTGCCGTCGTTGTCGAGGTCGACCGAGTTGACGTGGAAGTAGTCGAACGGGTTGCGTACCTTGGCGTTCTGAGTCGGGAGCCGCTGGTACGAGCTGCTGAGCGGGACGTGATCGAGGCTGTCCCATTGGTACAGCACGAGCCCGGTGGGGATGTCGATCTCCTGGACAACCGAGTCGAGCACGATCTCGTTGGCATTCCCGTGCACCGAAGTCCCGTTCCAGTAGACGGGGAAGTAGGCGGTGACCAGGGCTGTGCCGGAGGGAGTGATGTCGAACTCGTGGAGGTCCGTGTGGAGGCCGTTCCCAGCGCTCACGGTGGCGATCTGTCGGTACGCGCTGTTGAAGATCACGTCGTTGCCGACGCCGACACCCGCGTCGCTGAACCCCTCCCACCATGTGAGGACCGGTTGACCGCGGTACTGCTGGACCTTGAAGTCTGATGCGGCGTCGCCGGGAGCGACGCGGTCAAACCAGATCAGCCTCCCGGTAGGGTCGATGATCTCGGGGCCGTTCTGGACCGGCCCGAACTGCGGCGCGACGAAGATGCCGTCGTTTCCCGCGGCCGCCGTTCGATGCAGGATCTTCACCGCGGCTGGCGCAAGGTCCGTGCGGGACCTGAATCTCCACACGTCGCCTTTAACGCGCGGGACCGTCTGCGCCTTGAGATACGGGATCCCCCCTGCCGGGGTCGCCACGGTGAATTGGAACTGGCCGTTGACGGCGCCCACCACGTTCAGCGAGGTTGTGACGGTCACGGTCTCGCCCGCCTGGAAGTGGACCTGGGGGAAGAAGCTCCCGCCGTCCCCGTCGGAGTCCCCCTCGACCGTCCCCGCATGGGCGCCGCTGCGCGATCCGACCACCTGGATCGAGCCGAACGACGACGCCGGCACGCCCCTGAAGGTGATCTGTGTCCACGGCGTCGCGACCTGGCTGCCAGGGATCGGGAACGCGTTCACGAGCGGAGAGGGCCCCGCGTCCCCGTTCGCTATCGGGACGGCGAGCACCACGACGAACGCGGCTAACCCACACAGACCGAGGAGTGTCCAGACTGCTTTGGCGTACACCTGAAGTTGAGCGTTCAGTATGCCTGAGGCAGGCCCGGCGGCTTCGAACCGGAATGCGGTAGCCCGAACGTCTTCGTGGTCCCGATCACCTTCCCGTTTGCGTTCAAGGCGCGCGCCTGGAAGGTGCGGTAGCTCCCCTTCGGCAGCTTGATCGCCGTTTCGAAGCTCGACTTGAGTCTCGTCGCCACGGGCGCTAGGTGCTTGGGACCGGTACCTGCCAGCAGGACCCAGGATGCGACGCCGGTAGCCCCGTCCCAGCTGAGGTAGGCGGTCGTCTTGCCCGCGGACTTTCGCACCGCCCCGCGCGGCGGGAAGTACGGGGTCCCGGCCCACGTGTCCGTGCCGAGGACGCGGTAGCTCAGGTCCTTGCCTGGCCATACCGCATCGAGCAGGCGCTTCCCGGTCTTGCTGTATTCGGAGAAGTAAGGCTGGGAGCCCCAGCCGACGAGCGCGTTCCCATTCGTGAGCAGCTGCATGCTGCCGGTGAACGCGGAATCCAGGGCAGGCGAGTGGGTGTACTGGGCCGCCAGCGACGCAGTGTGGCCGGCGTTGTCCAGCTTCAGCACCAGCCCCCGCGAGGGGCCCGTCGGTGGCGCGAACTTGCCCGCCCCGACGATCGCGCAGCAGTGGTCGTCGTAGACGGTCACCTGGTTGTTCGGTAGCAGCGCGACCGTGTGCTGCCACTGGAACTGCGCCTGGACCGGGATGCTGAAGCTGCTGGCCTTGCCGCCGAGCGTCCAGAGCACCTTGCCGCTGCGAGCGTCGACCAGGTACGCGGCCCAGGTGTTGCGCATCGAGACGAGAAACTCGTGCGTGCCGACCAGCTGGATCGAGTTGCCGTGGTAAGCGTCCCACGGGACCGCAGCGCTCGGCGCGGGAGTGGTCTCGGACTCAGACAGGGGCACGTTCGGTGGCCCGCCGGGGTTAAACGCGTCCCATGAGAAGAGCAGCTTGCCGTCTCGAAGGTCGTACTCCTGCACGGCGAAGTCGTAGAGCGTGCCGCCGGTCGCGCCCCCGTACGCGGAGAGGTCGACGTTGTCGAGGTACTTGTAGGCGGTGACCCATGCGTCGTGTCCGCTGATCGCGACCTCGTGTGGGCTGATCACCCACCCGTCCTTGACATCCCCGGCGAGCTTGGCCACCTGCCGGTAGTGCTGATCGACCACGTACACGGTGCCGCTGGACGCCGCGCCCGTATTCGTGATGACGCCCTCCCACCAGCTCAGAGCGGGCTTGCCGGCGAACGTCTGCTGCTTGAGGTCAAGGGCAACGACGCTGGTCGGCACCGGGTCAAACCACACCGGTTGGAGATTCTTGTCGAGGATCAGCGGGCCGCCCTGCCCGATCATCGTGCCCGAGGCCACGACGTTCGGAAAGTTGGCGGTCAGGAAATCGCCGGGCGCGAGCTTGCTCGCGACCGTCGGTGCGTCGGTGTGCAGCTTCGGTGGGTGCAGGTTGGGCTCGGAGAGAAAGCTCCAAGCGCCGTTCGTCGTGTAGGCGCCGATCGGCCCGGCGCCCTGCGCTGCGCCGGGGGCGAGCGCGGCCACGGACGCGACGATGGCGGCGCCTTGAATCGCTTTAGAGAGCATGCGCCGTGACGCTAACCGGCTGACCATATGGTCTTAATAAACCTTAAGAGGGGTGCGGGTTGCGGTCCCCCCGGCGAGTTCGTGCCCGCGGCCGGAAGCAACGGGTCCGTCATCGGCGCGGGATCGCGGCCGAAAGTAACAGGTCCGTCATCAGCGCGGGATCGCGGCGGATCCGCGGCTCGCCAGAGCGCTCATCCGTTGATCGCTTGACCACTTCGACCTGATCCGCACTTCCCAGCTGCCGGAGCCGCCCCTCGGCGATCAGCCGCTCGTCGACGGCTCCGAGCCGCCCCTCGAACAGCGTGTAGACCGGGGTGCCGAGCGCGACCGCCTCACGGTTCATCGTTCCCCCGGCCGAGACGACGAGGTCCGCGTAGGCGACCAGTGACTGCGCGTCGACGGCTCGCTCCGGGACGATCAGACCACCGCGATCCAGGAGCGCGGCGCGCTGCGCCGCGGTCCGCGGGAGCACGACGGTCTGGCTGCCGCGCAGCCGCTCCAGCACCTGCCCGAACAGGTCGTTCTCGAACCGGTGGTAGAGCGAGACCTCGGGGGCAGTGCGAACGACCGCGATCGGCTCGGCCCGATCGAGGCCGAGCTCGTCGAGCACGGCTGCGTCTGGCTCGAAGTCCGCCAGGTAGTACTCCTCCTTGAGCCCGGGATAGGCGCGGAGCTTGCCGCGCGCACCGTACCGGTAGAGGCGTTCGGGGGGTATCGCGTCCGGTACCACGACCGCCCTGGCCAGCCGGCAGTTGACGTTGTGCTGGACCGTCGCCCACTCGTAGTCGAACGTCGTCGCCGAGGGGATCCGCAGCAGCGCTGCGGCCACCGTGATGTCGTTGGATCCGTGCCCGAGCGCCAGCTCGAAGCGGCGGCCGCTCGCCCACCGTGCCAGCGCCAGCGACCGCGCGAGGAGTCCGCCCGCCTTCGCCCGCAGGCCTGCGCCCCGGTGGTGGCCGATCGCGGTGTGCTCGATGCCGAACCGCTCGAGCAGCCCAAGCGTCTGCGCGAAGTCACGGGCGGTGACCTGCACGTCGTGCCCGCGGGCGCGCAGGTTCGCGATCACGGGCCGCATCACGAGCACGTGCGGCGAGTTCGTCAGATCGACCCAGATCCTCATGAGCTCGC
>DATKFF010000287.1:0-15308 GCA_035511595.1 Solirubrobacteraceae bacterium
GGCAGTGCCTGGGCGGCGCCGAGCGCCTCAAACGCCGTCTCGCTGAACGAGTAGAAGTCCGGCGTCGGGATCCCGCGGTCGCGCATCGCGTGCTTGGCGAGGACCTTGTCCGCCGCCCGGATGCATGCCGAGACGCCCGAGCCCGTGTACGGGATCCCCATTGCCTCGAGCAGCTCCTGCACGGTTCCGTCCTCGCCGTCGCGGCCGTGCAGCGCGATGAACGCGACGTCCGGGCCCGCCTCGGCGAGCTGCAAGACGAGGTCAGAGCCGACGTCGATCGGGACCACTCGGTGGCCGAGCCGCTCGAGCGCATCCTGGACCCGAGCGCCCGACCGCAGCGACACCTGGCGCTCCAGCGAGCGCCCGCCCTTGAGCACCGCGACCTTCATCAAGCGCGCTTGCGCGGAAGCCGCAGCACTTCAGCCAGGCGCTCGCCCGGGACCGGCTCGGCCGGCTCGGCGGCGGCCGTCGTCGGCCGCGCCCGCTGGCGCGCGGGGCGCGCGCCGGTCAGCGTGCCGTACAGCGCCACCTGTTCGTGCACGACCTCGCCCAGGCGGCGGACACCCTCCCGGATCAAATCCTCGTCGACCCCCGAGAAGTTCAGCCGCATCGAGGACCCGCCGCGGCCGTCGAGGAAGGCCGCGCGACCCGGGACGAACGCCACCTGCTGATCGAGCGCCCGTACGAGCAGGTCGGTGGTGTCGATGTAGTCGGGCATCGTCGCCCAGATGAACAGGCCACCCTCAGGATGGGTCCACTCCGCCTCCCGCGGGAAGTGCTCGGCCAGCGAGTCGAGCATCACGTCACGCCGGCGGCGGTAGATCTCGATCAGCGAGCGCACGTAGTCCTCCCACGGCCCCGAGTCGAAGTAAGCGCTGACGAAGTACTGCGAGATCGAGGACGAGCACAGATCCGATGCCTGCTTGCCGATGTTCATCTTCTCGAGCACCGGGCTCGGGGCCGCGGCCCATCCGAGCCGGACGCCCGGCGAGAGGATCTTCGAGAACGTGCTGGCGTAGATCACGAACGCCCCCCCGTCCAGCGCACGCAGCGTCGGCAGCGGAGTGCCCTCGTAGCGCAGCAGCCCGTAGGGGTTGTCCTCGAGGACGAGCAGTTCGCGCTCGGCGGCGACCCTCACGAGCTCGCGCCGGCGCTCCAGCGACATCGTGACGCCGGCGGGGTTGTGGAACGTCGGGACGGTGTAGATGAACTTCGGCCGGCGCCCGGCGGCCTCGAGCCGGTCGAGCGTCTGCTCGAGCTCGTCGACGCGCATCCCGTCGCGGTCCATCGTCACGTGCACGACGTCCGCCTCGTACGCGCAGAAGGTCGGGACCGCGCCCGGATACGTGGGTGCCTCGCAGACGACCACGTCGCCCGGATCGAGCAGCGTCTTGCAGACCAGGTCGATCACCTGTTGCCCACCCGTCGTCACGAGCAGCTCGTCGGTGTCGATCTCGATCCCCTCGGCCAGCATCACCTCGGCGATGCAGCGTTTGACCAGCGAGAGGCCCTCGGTCGGCCCGTACTGGAGCGCGCGCGCGCAGGACTGGCTCGCGACGGTGCTCATCAGCGCGGCGTAGGAGTCGGCCGGGAAGGTGGAGGTATCGGGCCACCCGCCGGCGAGCGAGATCACGTCCGGCCGCTCCGTCAGCGCCATCAGGTCGCGCATCACGGAGGACTTCATGACCTTCGTCCGCGCCGCGAACAGCGCGGCGTAGCGTTCGATGTCCCGAGCCGCGGACCGTGGACGCGGAGAGTGGGGTCCGCCCACCCCGCCCACCCCGCTCAAGCTGCCCGCTCGTCTATCGTCACGCCCGTTCACGGTACAGCACTGTGCACCTGGCTCTCGACATCTTCCAAGGGGTCGGCATCGCCCTGGCGGTGGGGATCCGCCCGTTCCTGCCGGCGCTCGCCGTCGGCGCGCTGGCGGCCGGCGACGTGCAGATCGACTTCAAGGGCACCGACTTTTCTTTCCTGCAGAGCACGCCCTTCCTGCTCGGAATGGTGGTCGGCGCGTTCGTGCTGGCATACGCCGAGCGGCGCGTCGGCCCGCAGTCGCCGATCCGCCGGCCATTCACGCTCGTAGTCCTCGGGTGTGGGCTGGCGCTGGGCGCGCTGTTGTTCGCCGGGGCGCTGGCTCAGGATCATCACGAGACGTGGCCCGGGTTCATCGCCGGCGTCGCGTGCGCGGCACTCGGTGCGGCCGCGACGGTGCCGCTGCTGAGCAGGGTGCGCGCGCGGCTCGACGCGGCGGCCGCGGCCGCCGTGCCGCTGTACGGAGAGGGGGCCGGCCTGGCGGTCGCCGTGCTGTCGGTGCTGGCGCCGCCGGTGGGGATAATCGCGGCCGCGCTGCTGGCCTGGATGCTGTTCGCGGGCCGCCGGCGGGATGGCCAGAAGTACGCGGGTCTGCGGATCCTGCGGTGAGCACCGGGGCCGCGTCGAAGAAGCTCGTTCTCGTCGTGATCGATGCGCTCAAGCCATCGATGCTCGAGCGCGCGATCGCGTCGGGCCGCGCACCCGCGCTCAAGCGGATCTCCGAGGAGGGTGTCTACGTCAACGACTGCGTGGCCTCCTTCCCGTCGGTGACGCCCGTGTGCGCGGCGACGATCACCACCGGCGTCGGACCCGACCAGCACCTGATCCCGAGCATGAACTGGTACAACCGCGAGGAGGGCCGCTATGTCGAGTACGGCTCGAGCTTCTCGGCGAGCCGCCAGTTCGGCGTCCTGCGGTCGCTCACCGACACCGTCTACCGGATGAACGCCGAGCACCTTTCGCACGAGGTGAGCACGGTGTTCGAGTCGCTCGACGACGCCGACGTTCGGACCGCCGGCACCACGTACCTGATCTACCGCGGGCGCCACCAGCATGAGGTCGCCAACGAGTCCGCGCTGGCGCGGATCGTGACCTCGACGCTGTTCCGGCGCACGATCGACGGGCCCAAGGAGCTGTTCTACGCCGACCTGTACGCGAGCCGGCGAACGGGCTGCCGCGGCCAGCTCGGGATGCCCGGGATCCGTGACCAGCACACCGGCTGCGTCGGCGCGTACCTGGTCGAGCACGACCTGTTCGACTTCATGCTGTTCTCGCTGCCCGACAACGACGCCTGGTCGCACAAGAACGGACCGCACGCGCAGGTCACCTCGATCGCCGCCGCCGACCGCCAGCTCGAACGCCTGATGCACGCCGCCGGCGGCCCCGACCAGTTCCTGGAGCAGTACGCGGTGATCGTCTGTTCTGACCATTCGCAGGCGCCTGTCGAGGAGCGGATCCGGCTCGACCGCGCGTTCGCTGACTTCGATGTCGCCGCCCAGAGCGCCTCCAGCGCGATCGGCGCCGAGGTGGCGCTCAGCCCAGCCCAGCGCTCCGCGATGATCTACGCCCTCGACGAGGATCGCTCCGACCAGGTGATCGCGCGGGCGATCGAGGCGGCCTGTGGGGTCGAGGGCGTGGACCTCGTCCTGTGGCTCGACCGCCCGAACGGCCGCGAAGCGGTCGTCCGGTCGAGCCGCGGCGAGCTCCGGTTCGCGCCGGGCGGCGAGCTGCGCGACGAGCGCGGTGAGCGCTGGAGCGTCGACGGGGAGCTCGACGCGCTGGGGCTGCGAATCGAGGACGATCGGGTGACCAGCCCGGAATACCCCGGCGCGCTGTGGCGGAGCTGGTCGGCGCTCACCTGCCCCACCTCGGGCGACGTGCTCCTGTCCGCCGCCCCCGGATACGAGTTCGTCGACTGGGGCGGCGCCGACCACGTCGGCGGCGGCAGCCACGGATCCCTGCACCGCTCCGATTCGCTCGGCGTGCTGCTGTGGTGCGGTACCGGGCCGGATTCTCGCGAGCGGCGTGAACAGTGGTCGCTGCTGGAGATCGCGCCGATGATCCGCCGGCACTTCGGGGTCGTGCCTTAGCCAGGTCTTACTGCGCATCTGTAGATTTACCGCGGATGCGCGAAGAGGCGAGCAGCACGCTGGAGTTCGCGGCAGTCGCGCCTGAGCTGCCCGCGCCGGTGAAAGAGCACCACGCTCACACGATCAAGCTCCCGTTCCACATCCGGGTGCGCGCCGGCGTGCGCAAGCCGCACAACTGGCTCCAGTTCGTGCGCTTCGGCGCGGTCGGCGCGACCGGATATGTGGTCAACCTCGCCGTCTTTGCGTTCTGCGTGCACGTCCTCCAGATCGACTACCGGGTTTCGGCAGTGATCGCATGGGTGGTCTCGGTGCTCAACAACTTCTGGTTCAACCGCCACTGGACGTTTCGCGCCAAGCAGGCGCATCCGATGGGGCAGGGGATCCGGTTCTTCGCCGTCTCGCTGGTCACGTTTGGCTTCAGCTACCTGGTGCTGATCGGGCTCGTCGAGGGCGCGGGGATGACGAAGGTCTTGGCGCAGGCGATCGCGGTCGCCGCAGGCACGCCGCTGAACTTCGTCGGGCAGAAGCTTTGGAGCTTCAAGGTCTAGGCACCGGGGTTCGCAAGCGCGCTTCGCTCACGGCGGTCGCCGTCGCGCTCGTCGCTCTGAGCGCGCCGCCGGTTGCCGTCGCCACCGCCACCAGCACCGTTACCGCCACCACCCCGGGCGCCCCGGTGCTCGTGACCTCGCAGAACCGGCCGCCGCCGGGTTACCACCTGACCGCCGCCCAGGTCGAGCGGATCGCCGCGGCCAACGCGACCGCCAGAGCCGAGCTGCGGCGCCATCCGAAGGCGATCCCCTACGAGTACACGAAGGGCGGGGCGACTTGGCAGGTCAGCTGGTTCTCGGCGGGTCGCCACCAGGTCGAGCTCCTCCAGGTATACGTGAGCGACGCCACCCGCCAGGTGACCCAGGCGTGGACCGGCTTTCAGGTCGCGTGGTCGATGGCGCGCGGCTACCCGGGGGCGTTCGGCCGCCGGGTGAACGCGCTGTACGTATGGATCCCGCTGTGCGTGCTGTTCGTGGCGCCGTTCTTGCCGTGGCGAAGGCCGCGGCGTCTGTCGCTGCTGCACCTCGACCTGCTGATGCTGCTCGGGTTCTCGATCTCGCTGGCGCTGTTCAACAACGCCGACATCGGGCTGTCGGTGCCGCTCGTGTATCCGTTCCTGCTGTATCTGCTCGCGCGGATGCTGCTGTTGGCGTTCGGGCGCGGTCGGCCGAAGGCACCGCTCCGGCTGCTCGTGCCGGTGTCGTGGCTCGCGGTCGCAACGGTGTTCCTCGTCGGCTTTCGGGTCGGCCTGAACGTCACCAACTCGAACGTGATCGACGTCGGCTACGCCGGGGTGATCGGCGCGGACAAGCTGGTGCACGGACAGCCGCTCTACGGGCACTGGCCGAAGGACAACTCGCAGGGCGACACCTACGGGCCGGTCGCCTACTACGCGTACGTCCCGTTCCGCGAGATCTTCGGCTGGAGCGGTACGTGGGACGACTTGCCCGCGGCGCATGCGGCGGCGATCGCGTTCGACCTGCTGACGCTGGTGGGGCTGTTCTTCCTGGGACGCCGGATCCGTGGGCCGACGCTCGGGACGCTGCTCGCCTACGCGTGGGCGGCCTACCCGTTCACGCTGTGGTCGCTCAGCTCCAACACCAACGATGCGCTCGTGGCATTGCTGCTCGTCGTCGCGCTGCTCGTGATCACGTGGGCCCCCGCGCGCGGGGTCGCGGCGGCGCTCGCCGGGCTGACGAAGTTCGCGCCGCTGGCGCTGGCGCCGCTGTTCCTACGGGGGACGGGCGCGGCCTGGCCGCGCAAGCGCTCGCTGGTCGCATACGTGCTCGCGTACGGCGCGACGATCGCGCTCGCGCTGCTGCCAGTGATCCTCAAGCACGATCTGCACGCCTTCTGGAGGGACACGATCGTCTACCAGGCTGACCGGGTCGCCCCGTTCTCGGTCTGGGGGCTCTGGGGAGGGCTCGGGGTCGAGCAGCATCTCGTCGAGGGCGCGGCCGTCGCGCTCGCGGCGGCGGTCGCGTTCGTCCCGCGCCGCCGTGGCCTTGTCGAGGTGGCGGCGCTTGGCGCGGCGGTCGTGATCGCGCTGCAGCTCGCCGCCAACTACTGGCTCTACTCCTACATCGTGTGGTTCTTCCCGCTCGTGATCGTTGCCTTGTTCGGGACCTTCCCCACCCGCCACGACGAGTCGCCTACGGCGCCGGCTCCAGAACCTGTTCGATTGCGTCAGCCCGCATTGGCTCGGACGCCCTGATCACGACTGCGTTCAGCCACGGGTCCTCGTTGGAGGTCTCGAACTTGATCGGCATCCGCGTCGCCATCGCCTCCACCGCCAGCTCGCGCTTGACCCCGATCACCCCCCCGCGCGGACCCGTCATCCCCACGTCGGTGATGTAGGCGGTTCCTCCCGGGAGCACGCGCGCGTCGGCCGTTGGCACGTGGGTGTGCGTCCCGACCACGGCGGTCGCGCGCCCGTCGAGGTACCAGCCGAGCCCGACCTTCTCGCTGGTCGCCTCGGCGTGCATGTCGACCAGCACATGGTCGGCCTTGTGCTCGAGCGCGTACAGAGCCGCGTCCGCCTCCGCGAACGCCGGCCGCGCCGCGTCCATGAACAGGTTGCCCGCGAGCGACACAACCCCGAGCCGGACCCCGCCCCGCTCGACCACGCACGAGCCGTGGCCTGGCTGGCTGCGCAGGAAGTTGGCGGGCCGCAGGATCCGCTCCTGCTCGTCGAGGTAGCCGTAGATCTCCCGGTGTCGGTAGGTGTGGTTGCCCAGGGTGATCACGTCGACCCCGGCGGCGAACAGCTCGTTGGCGATCTTTGGCGTGATCCCGAGCCCCCCGGCGGCGTTCTCGCCGTTGACGACGATGAAGTCCGGGGCGTAGCGTTCGAGCATCGTCGGCAGCAGGGCCAGCAGCGTCCTTCGCCCAAGGCCGCCGACGATGTCGCCGGCGAACAGGATCGTGATGGATTTGCTCATCGGTCGGTGGGCGCATACTTCCAGCTGGATGCGATCGAGGGCTTCGAGGTATTTCGGGCTGCTCCGGCGGGCGAGCTCCCGCGAGGCGCCACCGCGGCCGCAGGCGGAGCCTGAGGAGCACGCGCGGCCCCCGGTTACGATGCCGCCGCCGCCCGTCGTCGTGCCGCGCTGGGTCCAGCTCGTGGTGCTGCCGCTGGCGCTGCTCGGCCTGTGGGCGCTGGCGCGGGCCTCGGGCCCGGTCGTGCTGATCCTGATCGCCGCCAGCACGATCGCGCTGATCCTGAACCCGATCGTGAAGATGCTCGAGCGCCGCCGGCTGCCGCGCGGGGTCGGGATCCTCGCCGTGTACCTCGGGATCTTCGCGCTGCTGGTGGGCGGCGGGATCCTGCTGGCCGACCCGGTCAGCACCCAGGTCAATCACTTCGCCCAGGCGGTGCCGGGGATCATCAAGCACGCCAATCACGACTTGGCGAACTTCCAGCGATTCCTCAATAAGCACGGGATCAAGGTCCAGATCCAGAAGCAGGGCCAGACCGCGCTGCAGACGCTCCAGAAGGATGTCCTCAAGAGCTCCGGGAGCATCGTCTCGTTCTCGCAGTCGCTGGCGGGGAAGGTGATCACGGTCGGCTTCGACCTTGTGCTGGTGCTGGTGCTGTCGGTCTACCTGCTGGTGTACGGCAAGGACATCGGCCGGCTCGTCAGGCGGGTGATGCCGCCCGGCGACGGGACGCCCGGGGACGACTACCCGCGGCTCGTCCAGCGCGCCGTCTACAGCTACGTCCGCGGCCAGCTGCTGTTCAGCGTGATCATGGGCGCCAGCGCTGGGGTGGCTCTGTGGATCCTCGGCGCGATCGGGATCTTCCCCGCCGGCGCCCACTACGCGGTGTTCTTCGGCGTGTTCTACGGGCTGGCGGAGCTCATCCCGTACGTCGGCCCGATCCTGGGCGCGGCCCCGCCGGTGATCGTGGCGCTGTTCAACGACCCGATCAGCGCGGTGTGGGTGACGCTGATGTTCGTCGCGCTGCAGCAGCTCGAAGGCCACGTGGTCGCGCCGCAGGTGTTCAGGATCTCGCTGCGGATCAACCCGATCTTGATCATCCTCGCCCTGCTGATCGGCTTTCAGATCTACGGGGTCGCCGGGGCGCTGGTGGCACTGCCCTCGGCCGCCGTGATCCGTGAGACCGTGATCTATCTACGCCGCCACCTGGTGCTCGAGCCGTGGTCGACGACCGGACCGGGCGCGGGGCTGGAGCCGCCGCCCGATCAGCCGCCGGCCGGCGACGAGCCGGATCACAAGACCGATGCCGAGCTCGAATCCGCCTCCCGGCGGTAGCCGCAACCCTCTTCGGTTGAGCCATTAGCCTCCGCGCGGTGTCCACCACGGCGCCAGCAGACGACTCGGTCGCGACGCTCGCAGCGCGATCGCTGACGAAGCGCTTTGGCACGCGAACAGCGCTGCGCGAGGTCAGCTTCGAGCTGCGGGCAGGCGAGATCGTGGCGGTGATCGGGCCCAACGGTGCCGGCAAGACGACGCTGCTCTCGATCCTCGCCGGGATCCTTCCTCCCAGCGACGGGGCGCTCACGCGCTCACCGCGCGAGGTGGGGTGGGTGCCGCAGCAGCCGGCGCTCTACTCGAAGCTGTCGGTGGCGCAGAACCTGGGGCTGTTCGCGCGTCTCGAAAAGCTCGCCGACGCGGACGCCGCTGTTTCCCGGATGCTCGAGCAGACCGGGCTCGAGGACCGCGCCGACGACGAGATCGGGCGACTCTCCGGCGGCAACCAGCAGCGCGTCAACATCGCGATCGGGCTGCTCGTCGAGCCACCGGTGCTGCTGCTCGACGAGCCCTCCGCCTCGCTCGACCCGCGCCAGCGTGAGCGCCTGTGGGAGTTCATCGTCAGGCTGGCCGCGGCCGGCACGGCGGTCGCCTTCTCGACCCACAACGTCGCCGAGGCCGAGCGCTACGCGAGCCGCGTGCTGGTCCTGGTCGACGGGGAGCTGCTCTTCAGCGGCACCCCGGCGGAGCTCGAGCAGGCCGTCGGCGGAGACCCCCGTGACCTCGAGGCGGCGTTCGTCCGGTTCCTGCACGAGCGGGGCCACTGACCGGACGCGATGCGCTGGCTGTTCGTCAAGGACCTCCAGATCCTGCGCCGCTCGCCGCTGCTCGTCGGCCTGCTGATCGTCTACCCGATCGCGCTCGCCCTGATGATCGGCTTCGCCCTCTCGAGCCCGCCCGGCAAGCCCAAGGTGGCGTTCTACAGCGAGGTGCCGACGGGGCACGGGCGGATCAGCTTCGGCAACCAGCAGATCAACGTGTCGAGCTACGCCAGCCAGCTGTTCCGGTCGATCCAGCCGATCCCGGTCCACTCCCGGACCGAGGCGATCGCCAAGGTCAGGAACGGGCAGGCGCAGGCGGCCCTGATCGTGCCGGCGGACATCGTCTCCCAGATCCAGGGCCTCGTGACGACCGGCGTGGGCAGCCCGACGGTCGACCTGATCCTCAACTCCAGCAACCCGCTCGAGCGGCAGTTCGTCCAGCAGGCGATCAGCGTGCGCCTGAACCAGGTGGAGCAGGCCGTCTCCAAGCAGGTGCTGCGGGTCGCCGTCACCGATCTGCAGCAGGTGCTGAACGGCGGCACGATCAACTTCGCCGGTCAGAACATCCATCTGCTTGGGCTGCGGGTGTCGCGTTCAATCGTGCAAGGCGCCGGTGCGGCGCTTCCCCCGGCCTCGCCGCTGCGCTCGGCGCTCCACCAGGTGGCGACGTTCGCAAACCTGGCGATCGCCGGGCTCGGGTTCGCGAGCCCGGTGCTGCAGTCGATCGGGACGCCGCTGACGGTGAATCAGACCCAGCTCGCCGGCAGGACGACGCCGACCGACTCCTACGCGGTGACGATCGCCGTGGTCGTCTCGCTGATGCTGGTGACGCTCCTGCTGGCATCCGGGATGCTCGCGCTCGAGCGCTCCGAGCACACGTGGTCACGCCTCGTCCGAGGACTGGTGACCCCGGGCGGGCTGCTGTCGGAGAAGATCGGGCTCGCGGCCGCCTGCGCCGGGCCGGTCGCGCTCGCGATGGCCGCGCTGGTCTCGTCGTTCGTCCACCTCGACTGGTCCCGCTTCGAACTGTGGATCGTCGCGCTGGCATTTGCGGCGCTGGCGTTCGCCGCGCTCGGCGTGGCGATCGGCGGCCTCGCACGCGAGGTGAGCGCCGCGTCGCTGATGGCGTTGCTGGTGTCACTGCCGATCGCGTTCGTCGCGCTCGTGCCCGCCGACGCCGTTTCGAGCGGGGTCCGCTCGCTGCTCGACGTGGTCGCGTTCGTGTTCCCGTTCAAGGCGGCGCTCGAGGCGGCGAGCAACGCGTTCACCGGCGCCGCCCCGGGGATGCTCGGGCCGCTCGCACACCTGGTCGTGCTGACGGTCGTGTTCGCCGCGCTGGCGCGCGTGGCGGTACGGAGATTCGGCTAGCCGCGCAGCCGAGCCGGCGTCAGCGCGTGCCGACCGCGCGCATGAAGCCGAACGCGCACAGCGCCGCGACGATCAGCGCGATGATCGGCAGCGTCGCGCCGATTACGCCCGCAATCGCCAGCACGAGGCTGACGACGCCGACCCCTCCCGCGGCGGCCCCTGCGACGGCGAGCCGGTAGGCCCGCTGCTCACGAGCCCGGCGTGGGGTGTAGCTGCCCCGTTTCTGAAGGTCGGCCATTTGTGTCAGCGTACTGGCTGTGGATAAGCATTTCCTACTGATTTACGACTACGTCGGGGAGATGGCCGAGCGCCGCGGCCCGTACCGGGAGGCGCACCTGGCGCGGATCGCCGCGGAGCAGGAGGCCGGCGCGATCGTGATGGCGGGCGCGCTCGGCGATCCGCCGAACGGCGGGGCGTTCGTGTTCCGGGGCGTCGAGCGAGACCACGTCGAGGCGTTCGTCGACGCCGACCCGTACGTGCAGGCGGGTCTTGTCACCGGTCGGCGGATCGAGCGCTGGACCCTGGTCTAGGTCCCGGGTCCAACATTGCTGATCCAGTTCAGCATGCTGAACTCCGGCAACAAAGCTGCCTCCGTCGCCGAGCGTGCACGCGCCCAGCCGCCTGTCACGCCCAAGCCCCGCCGGTATCCTCAAATCGATGGCCTTTCCGCAAACCCGCCTGCGCAGGCTTCGCGCCACGCACGCGCTTCGGGGCCTGGTCCGGGAGACCCAGCTGTCCCCGGCGGACTTCGTCTACCCGATGTTCGTGGCCCACGGGATCGACCGGCGTGAGCCGATCGACGCGATGCCGGGCGTCGACCACCTCTCGATCGCCCACGCGGTCGCCGAGGCGGGCGAGGCCGCCGAGCTGGGGATCCCCGCCGTGCTGCTGTTCGGCCTTCCGGCGGCGAAGGATGACGAGGGCTCGGGCGCGTGGGACGACGAGGGGATCGTGCAGCTGGCGATCCGGGCGATCAAGGAAGCGCACCCGGACCTGCTCGTGATCACCGACCTATGTCTGTGCGAGTACACGAGTCACGGGCACTGCGGCGTGGTACGTGACGACGGCGGCGTCGACAACGACGCGACGCTCGAGCTGCTGGCGCGGACCGCCACGTCGCAGGCGCGCGCCGGCGCCGACGTGATCGCTCCCAGCGACATGATGGACGGCCGGGTCGGGTTCATCCGCGCCGCGCTGGACGACGACGGCCACACCGACACCCCGATCCTCGCCTACTCGGCGAAGTTCGCCTCGGCGTTCTACGGCCCGTTCCGTGAGGCCGCCGGCTCGACGCCCGCCTTCGGCGACCGCCGCAGCTACCAGATGGACCCGGCCAACGCCAACGAAGCGGTCCGCGAGGCGCGACTCGACATGGAGGAGGGCGCCGACATCGTGATGGTCAAGCCGGCGCTTCCGTATCTCGACCTGATTCGCAGGATCAAGGACGAGACGCGGATGCCGCTGGCCGCCTACAACGTCAGTGGCGAGTACGCGATGGTCAAGGCGGCCGCCGCCGGCGGGCAGCTGGACGAGCGGGCGGCCGTGCTCGAGATCCTGACCGGGATCCGCCGTGCCGGCGCCGACATTGTGATCACCTACCACGCCAAGGATGCCGCCAGATGGCTGCAGTAGAGCCCCGCTCACAGCACGGTCCGAAGCTCCGCACGCGCAAGCACGGAGCCGCGATCCCACTCGATGACCTCGACAAGCGCCTGCTCAACCTGATGCAGGGCTCGTTCCCGATCGCGCCCCGGCCGTACGCGCAGGTCGCCGAGCAGGCGGGGATCCCTGAGCACGAGGTCACCGCTCGCGTCCAACGGCTGCTCGACGAGCGGATCATCCGCCAGGTCACCCCGATCTTCGACACCCGCGCGCTCGGCTACGCCTCGATGCTCGTCGCCGCCAAGGTCGACCCCGAGAACCCCTGGCGCGCCGCCAACGTCATCAACGAGCACCCCGGCGTGTCGCACAACTACCTGCGCAACCACGAGTTCAATATCTGGTTCACGATCGCGACCGAGCCCGATTCGCCGCTCGGGCTCGAGGGCACGCTCGACGTCCTCGGCCGCCTCGCCGGCGCCGAGTCGATCCGCCAGCTGCCGACGCTGCAGCTGTTCAAGATCCGGATGGACCTCGAGATGGAGGGCGACACGGAGGCGCTCGCCAAGGCCGTCGAGGTCGCGCCGCCGGCGGAGACCGAGCGCCAGCCATACGACGAGTTCGACATGGCCGTGATCCGCGCGACCCAGGGCGACATGCCGGTCGTCGCCGAGCCCTACGCGCCCGCCGCCGCCGAGCTGGGGATCTCGCAGGAGCGACTGCTCGACCATCTCCGAGCGATGCAGGAGCGCCGGCTCCTGCGCCGCGTCGCGGCGATCCTCTTCCACCGCCGCGCTGGCTTCAGCGCCAACGGAATGGGGGTCTGGAAGGTCCCCGATGAGCGGATCATGGAGCTCGGCCCGCGGATGGCGGCGTTCCGCGGAATCTCGCATTGCTACCAGCGCCCGACCTACCAGGACTGGCCGTACTCGATCTTCACGATGGCCCACGGCCGCTCGAAGGAGGAGTGCGACGCGATCCTCGACTCGATCTCCGCCGAGACAGGGATCAGCGATCGCGCGACGCTGTACTCCTCCACCGAGTTCAAGAAGATCCGGCTGCTCTACTTCACCGAGGACTTCCGGGCCTGGGAACGCGAGCACGCCGGCGTGTGAGCGTCACGCGCTACAGCACCGAGCGCTCGACGGAGCTCTACCAGCGCGCCCGCGAGTTGATCCCCGGGGGCGTCAACTCGCCCGTGCGGTCGATGCGCTCGATCGGGCGCGACCCGATCTTCATCGCCCGCGGCGAGGGCTCGACGATCGTCGATGTCGACGGCAACGAGTACGTCGACTGGGTCTGCTCATGGGGACCGCTGATCGCCGGCCACGCCCACCCGGCGGTGGTCGACGCCGTCGCCTCGGCCGCCACCGACGGGATGACGTTCGGCGCACCAACCAAGAGAGAGGTGACGCTCGCGGCCGAGGTCGCGTCTCGCGTTCCGTCGATCGAGATGCTGCGGCTGACATCCTCGGGGACGGAGGCGACGATGAGCGCGCTGCGACTCGCCCGCGCCGCGACCGGCCGTGAGCTGGTCCTGAAGTTCTCAGGCGCCTACCACGGCCACGTCGACGGCCTGCTCTCCGAGGCGGGATCGGGGCTGGCGACGCAGGGGATCCCCGCGAGCCCGGGCGTGCTCCCGGCCGCGGCGGCAGCGACCGTGATCGTCCCGTGGAACGACCCCGAGGCGCTCGTCGCGGCCACCGAGCGCTTCGAGCTGGCGGCCGTCATCGCTGAGCCGGTGCCGGCCAACATGGGCGTCGTCCCACCGGGCGAGGACTTCCTCGAGCTGCTGCGCCGGCGCGCCGACGAGACCAGCACGCTTCTGATCTTCGACGAGGTGATCACCGGCTTCCGGGTCGCGCGCGGCGGCGCCCAGGAGCGCTACCGCGTGTTGCCTGACCTGACGATCCTCGGCAAGGTGATCGGCGGGGGGCTGCCCGCGGCGGGGTACGGCGGCGCCGCCGTGTTGATGGAGCGGATCGCCCCGGCCGGCGACGTCTACCAGGCCGGGACGCTGTCGGGCAACCCGCTGGCCGTGGCCGCGGCGCTGGCGACGCTCGAGCTGCTCGACGCCCGCGCCTACCAGCGACTCGAGCGCGTCACCGAGAAGCTCGCGGCAGGACTTGCGAAGGCCGCCGCTGATGCCGGCGTCGAGCTCACCGTCCAGCACGTTCCCGGGCTCGTGACGCCGTTCTTCAGCGCGACTCCGGTGACCGATTACGCCGGTGCGGCGGCCTGCGACCTCGACGCCTACGGCGCATGGTGCCGGGCGCTGCTGGCCCGCGGTGTGTACCCCCCGGCGTCGCAGTTCGAGGCCTGGTTTCCGTCGTTGGCCCACAGCGACGGCGATCTCGAGCAGACGCTCCGGGCGGCACGCGCGGCGTTCGAGGAGATCGCGGCGTGAGCGAGGCGCTGTTCGAGGAGCTGCGGGCACGCGGCGGCGCGCTCGCCGCGTGCGCAAAATCGCCGGCCAATGGAGCCGAGCGGGAGCCGGGGCCTCCCCAGAAGGCGGCCTCCGGACCGCGGGCCGCTGGGCATCAGGCCGAGTACGAGCTGCTGCTCGAAATGATCCTCGAGGGCTCGCTGCTGCACTACGGCTCGCCGCGGGTGGTCCACACGGATGACCAGGATTTGGCGTTGCTGCTGGGCGATCAGCTGTACGCACTCGGGTTGGCGCGGCTGGCCGCGCTCGGTGACCTCGACGCCGTCGACGTGCTGGCCGACGTGATCTCGCAGATCGCCCAGGCCAACGCCGAAGGCGACCCCGACCGGGCCGGTGTGATCTGGGAGACGGGGGCGCGCGTCGTCGGGTGGGGCTCGATCGGCTCGCCCGACGGCCCCGATCGGCACGAGGGCTCGTGACTGTCGCCTCGATCTTGACGATAGCCTGTCTGGCGCGCTTCAATCCCCGGCCCCGCTGACGCCCGAAGCACGTGCCTAACCGACGCCAAGCCAAGTCCAAGTACACCGCCGACCGCAACATCCCCGGCGCGTTCGAAGGCGAGACCGTCACCCGCCGACGGTTCATGGACCTGACCGCCAACGGCGTCGGCGCGATCGCGACCGCCGCGTTCACGCTGCCCGCGCTCGGTTTCGCCCTCGCGCCCGTCTTCAAGACCCAGAACATGCCGTGGCAGGCGATCGGCCCGCCGTCGGACTTCACGGATACCAACTACCTGGCCAAGGTGATCACGCTGGTTCCGGGGATCGGCGAGGCGGGCAAGTCGATCGCGTACGTCCGCACCCGCAACCCCGCGATCGACACCGAGCCGGAGGACCAGTACAACCATTGGCTCGCGCTGTCCTCGCGGTGCATGCACCTGGGGTGCCCGGTCCGCTGGGTCGACGC
>DATKFF010000288.1:0-2670 GCA_035511595.1 Solirubrobacteraceae bacterium
GTGCGCGAGCATCGTGTCGCCGGCGAGGTGACCGAAGCGATCGTTGTAGGCCTTGAATCCGTCGAGGTCGAACACGACGAACAACGCCGGCGCGGATGCGGTTCCGTCGGCGAGCAACCGCTCGAGCGTCAGGTGCAGAGAACGCCGGCTGCCGAGGCCGGTCAGCGAGTCGGTCAGCGCCTCCTGCTGGGTCGCCCGCAGCAGGCGCATGTTCTCGTAGAGCGCCGAGGCGGTGCGCGCGATCACGAGCAGCATCGCCGCGGCGGCGAGGCCAAGACCGACGGCACCGACGTGGTGAAACCCGCCGTAGACGAGCACCCCGAGCGCGAGCAAGGCGAATGCGCCGGGGATCAGGAGTAGCCGCGGGGCGCTCAGCCTGACCGAGCGCGGGAGGTTCGCCGATTGCCAGGGCGCTACGGCGGTGAACCAGGCGGCGCCCATCCACAGCGAATCGAGGATCCCGCCGACGACGTAGGACCCGTTCGCACTGGCGTAGACGTAGCTCGTGTCGGCGACGGCGCTGAGCCCGAGGCCGAGGCCCAGCAGCAGCCAGGTGCGGCCGGGCCGCCATCCCGACAGCGCGAGCATCCCGACCGCGATCCCGAGCAGGATCATGTCCCCGACTGGGTAGGCCAGCGTGGTCGCGATCGAGGCAGGGCTGCCGTGGGCGGTGCTGTGCAAGATCGGCTCGAACGCGATCGACGCGATCACGGCAGCCGACGTCGTCGCGGCGATCGCTCCGTCGAGCCATGTGCTGACGCTGAACTCGCGCACCCGCCGGCGGACGAGCAGCACGAGCCCGGCGTAGGCCGCGGGGTAGTACAGGAGGTAGAACAGGTCGGCCAGCGACGGGATCGGCGGATTGCCTGAGTCTCCGAACGCCAGCGAGTAGTACACCTCGCCGGTCGCGTTGAAGGCGAGACCGATGCCGAGCAGCAGCCAGGCGATCCGCTCGCGGCGGATCAGCCACGCACGGACGAGGCAGGAGATCGAAGCCCCCGCCACCACCGTGTCGTACAAGCCGTCATCGGCGAAGCGATCGAGCGCGCCCCCGCCCAGTCCGAACTGCCCGTGCGCGATGTGAAACACGATCGCCAGCAGGCCGCCGATCGCGGCCACGCGGAGTGCCACCCGGACGCCGGGCGCGAGCACTTTATCCGGGGCAGCGACCGGTGCGGCGGGCGCGGATACGGCGAGCGTGCCCATTCCGGCTTAATCGGCTCCTCCAAAGGGATGACTTGAATCTCAGTCGGGGAGCGTCAGCGGCGGCGGGGCGCGGCGCCGGTTACTCGGTTCGGCTGAACTCCCAGATCGCGATCCCCAGAAACAGCAGGCCGAGCAGGAGGATGATCCCGGCCTCGAGCACCGCCGGCACGTGCCAGCCCCACCAGGTGATGCCGGGGTCGAGCGCGTGGCGCGCGGCCGGTGAGACCGAGATTTGGTTGAAAACGAGGCGGCGCATCGGGTCGACCGCGTAGGCGAGCGGGTCGATCCGGTTGAGCACCGTCAGCCAGGCTGGAAGGCCGATGGCCGGGAACAGCGCGCCGGAGATGAAGTACATCGGGATCACGATCATCTGCATCACGCCCATGAACGACTGCATCTGCTTGATCCGGATCGCGATCATCACTCCGAACGCCGTGATCGCGAACGCGAGCAGGAGCTGCAGGGCCAGCACGCCGACGATCAGCACCACGCTGTAGGGGACGTGCACGACGGGGGCGAGCGCCAGCACGATCACGCCCTGGGCGCTGGCGACGGTCGCGCCGCCGAGGCACTTGCCGATCACGATCGAGCTGCGCCTGACCGGCGCGACCATCATCTCACGCAGGAAGCCGAACTCCCGGTCCCAGACGATCGATGCCGCCGAGAACATCGCGATGAACACGACCGAGATGCAGAGGACCCCGGGGTATATGAACGTCTTCAGGTCGACACCGTGGGTGCCAGCGCTAGCCAGACGCCCGAGCCCCGACCCGAGCACGAACAGGAACAGCAGCGGCTGCACGAGCGACGTCGCGATTCGCAGCGGGTCGTTGATGAACCGGATCAGCTCACGGCGCCACACGATCTTGATCGCGCGAAGCTCCGACGCGAAGCTGCGCTTCGGGACGGTGACGCGGACGACCGGGATCCGCTGATCGGGGGCCTCGGTGGTTGTTGTTGTGGTCGTCGTGGTGCTCATCGTCTTCCCTGGTGCATCACGCGCATCATCTGCCGGCTTCGATTCACGCCCATGTCCTCCTCGGCGTCTCGGATCGTGGTGCCGGTGTAGGACATGAATACGTCGTCGAGCGTCGGCCGCGAGACGCTGACCGAGCGGATCGGGACGTCGAGCTCGGCAAACAGCCGCGGCACGAACTCCGCGCCGGACTCGACCCCGAACACGACCGCGCCCTCCGAGATCCGTGCCTCGATTCCGAAGCTCCCAGCGAGCTCGGCGATCGCCCGGTCGTTGTCATCCGTGTGGATCGTGACCCGGTCGGTCCCGACCTGCGCCTTGAGCGCTTCCGGCGAGTCCAGGGCGACGATCTCTCCGTGGTCCATGATCGCGATCCGGTCGCACCACTCCGCCTCGTCCATGTAGTGGGTGGTCATGAAGATCGTGATCTCCTCGGTCTCCTTGAGCTCACCGATGTAGGTCCAGATCGACCGGCGGGTCTGCGGGTC
>DATKFF010000289.1:0-5280 GCA_035511595.1 Solirubrobacteraceae bacterium
GCTCTCTCCCGATCGACTGGAGGGAGCAGTGGAGGAGAAGTACCACCTATCGCAGCGTGCTGTGGCGGAAGTCCTTGGCACAGCGCTGCTGGTCCTCGTGGGGCCCGGGTCTGTCGTAGCGACACTCGTGCTGGCCGGCAAGGCCGTCCCCGCGATCACCGGCGCCGACCTGCTCGGCATCTCATTCGCGTTCGGCTTCATCATCGCCGCGCTGGTCTACGCGATCGGGAAGGTCTCGGGCTGTCACATCAACCCGGCGGTCACGTTCGCCCTCGCGGTGACCAGGCGCGTCCCGTGGCGGGAGGTTCCGGTCTACTGGGCCGCTCAGGTGCTCGGCGCCGTGCTCGGCGCGCTGGCGATCTGGGGCGTGTTCGCCCACACCGGGATCAAGCTCGGAATGGGGCAGACCTCGTTCAACCAGCACACCACGGCCTGGGGCCAGGCGATCTTCGCCGAGGGCATCGGCACCGCCATCCTGATGTTCACGATTCTCGGGATCGTCGATTCACGCGGGCCAACCGAGCTGGCGGGGATCGTGATCGGCGGCATCGTCATCGCGATCATCATGGTCATCGGCCCGATCACCGGCGCCTCGCTCAACCCGGCGCGCGCGTTCGGGCCCGAGCTCGTCTCTGCGATCGGCGGCGGTCCGACGCACTGGGACCAGCTCGTGCCCGTCTTCATCCTGCCGGGCCTGGTGGGCTCCGGCGTGGCCGCCGTCGCGTACGACTTCCTGGCCAAGCCGCGGCTGATCGTCGAGCCCGTCATCGAGGCAGTTACCCACCCCGACCCAGCCCCGCGCTCGGCGGCGCCGACGGCCTGAGGAGAGACAATGGCTGTAGCAACCAACCCAACGATGAAGAAGTTCCTCAACGACCCCGCGGATATCGTCAAGGAGTCGCTGACGGGGCTTGCGGCGGCCCACGGCGACCTCCTGCGTTACGACGCAGCCGCCCAGATCGTGGTCCGGGCAGACGCTCCGGTCCTGGGCAAGGTCGCGCTCGTGTCGGGCGGAGGCTCGGGCCACGAACCGCTGCACGGCGGCTTGGTCGGCCCGGGCATGCTCGACGCGGCGTGCCCCGGTGAGGTGTTCACCTCGCCGGTACCCGACCAGATGCTGGCGGCGACCCAGGCGGTCGACGGCGGCGCGGGCGTCGTGCACATCGTCAAGAACTACACCGGCGACGTGATGAACTTCAAGCTGGCCGCGGAGGACGCGGCCGACGAAGGGATCGCGGTCGAGTCGGTGCTGGTCGACGACGACGTAGCCGTCCAGGACTCGCTCTACACGGCAGGTCGCCGTGGTGTCGGAGCGACGGTCCTGCTGGAGAAGATCGCCGGCGCGGCCGCGGAACGCGGCGACGATGTCCAATCAGTCGCGGCGATCGCGCGGCGGGTGAACGACCGGGCGCGGTCGTTCGGCGTCGCGCTCTCCTCGTGCACGCCGCCCGCCGCGGGTCAGCCGATCTTCGACTTGCCCGAGGGCCAGGTCGAGATGGGGATCGGGATCCACGGCGAGCCCGGGCGCCGTCGGGAGGCGCTCGGAGCGGCGAGCGAGATCGCCTCGGTGATGACCGAGGCCGTCGTCTCTGACCTCAACCCCGCCGAGGGCAGCAAGGTCCTGGCGTTCGTCAACGGCATGGGCGGAACGCCGCAGATCGAGCTCTACCTGCTGTACGCGGAGGTGGACCGGCAGCTCCGGGCCGCCGGGCTCGAGCCGGTTCGCAACCTGGTCGGGAGCTACATCACCTCGCTCGAGATGGCCGGGGCATCGCTGACGGTGCTCGAGCTTGATGACGAGCTGACCTCGCTGTGGGATGCTCCCGTCCGCACGCCCGCGCTTCGCTGGGGAGTGTGAGCGGGCCGTGATCACCGAGTCAACCGTGCAAGCAGAAACGATCACCAGCTGGCTCTCGGAAGCCGAGCAGCAGATCAAGGCGAAGAGCGACTACCTCACCCAGCTCGACGCCGCAATTGGTGACGGTGATCACGGGATCAACATGCGCCGCGGCTTCGACGCTGTCGGCAAGGCGCTGGCCGCACAGGGCAACGGACTGCCCGGCGGCCGGCTCCTGATCGTCGCGGGCAAGACGCTCGTGTCGACCGTGGGGGGCGCGAGCGGCCCGCTGTGGGGGTCGGCGCTTCGCCGCGCCGGCCGGGTCCTCGGGGACGCCGAGACGTTCGACGGCCACCAGCTCGCCACCGCACTAGGCGCCGCGCTTGAGGCGATCGTCGAGCTCGGCGCGGCCGCTCCCGGTGACAAGACGATGGTCGATGCGCTGACGCCGGCCACTCGCACGCTGCGCGACTCGCTCGACTCTGGCGCGCCGCTCGCCGACGCGCTGCGGGCGGCCGCGGACGCCGCCGCGGTCGGAGCCGAGGCCACCGTCCCGATGCAGGCCCGGAAGGGGCGCGCGTCGTACCTCGGCGAGCGATCGATCGGCCATCAGGACCCCGGCGCGACATCCGCGGCGATCATCGTCGCGGCGCTCAGCATCAGCGTCTCCCGCGCGGGCTGATGGCCGAGCAGCACCTGCATGGAACGCCCGCGTCGCCCGGGGTGGCGCTCGGTCTCGTGTGGCTGCGCCCCGAGCGGATCGACGACGGCCGGCATGTGGCGCCCGCCGAGCGCGAAGCGCAGCGCCAGGTCGCCCTTGGCGCACTGTCCGCGGCGGCCGAGGCGCTTCGGGAGCTCGCGGCCGGCCTCGATGGCGAGGAGGCAGCGATCGTGGAGACCGGGGCGATGATGGCGCTCGACCCCGCGCTCACGCAGTCCGTCGCCGACGCAGTCACCGCCGACGGCCTCAGTGCCGCTGCCGCGATCCTACGAGCGACCGACGGCTACGCCGAGACGATCGCCGCGCTAAACGACGAGACGCTCGCGGCCCGCGCCGACGACGTTCGCAGCCTGGGCCGCCGGGCGGCCCGCCTCACCTCGGACGACCTCGCGCGCGAGCAGCCGCCAGGCGGCGAGGTGATCATCGTGGCCCACGATCTCGGGCCGGCCGACGTCGCCGAGCTCGCCGGCTCGCTGGCCGGGGTCGCACTCGTTGGTGGCGGAGCCACCGGGCACGCCGCGATCGTCGCCCGCTCGCTCGGGATCCCGATGGTGACCGGGCTCGCGGCCGAGCTGCTCGCGGTCGACAGCGGCGCAACCGTGGTGCTCGACGGGACCGCCGGGTCGGTGATCGTCGACCCGTCGAGCGCGGTGTCCGCTGCGACCGCAACCGAGGTTCAAAGGAACCGGCGAGCGGCGAAGCGCGCACGCGCCGAGCATTCACGGCCGGCGGTGACCACCGACGGCCGGAAGATCGCGGTGCTGGCAAACGTCGCCAGTCGCGCCGAGCTCGACGCCGCGCTCGCCGAGGGGGCGGAGGGAATCGGCCTCCTGCGCACCGAGCTCGCGTTCCTCGATGCCCCCGACTGGCCCTCCGAGCAGCAGCACAGCGATGCGCTTCGACCGATCCTCGCCGGGCTCGGGGGCCGGTGCGCGATCGTGCGGGTGCTCGACTTCGGCGCCGATAAGTCGCCCCCGTTCCTCGGCCGCATCCCGGAGCGCGGCCTCGAGCTGTTGCTCGCGCATCCGGATGCGCTCCTCAGCCAGCTGCGCGCGATTCTCCAAAGCGCCCGTGATCACGAGCTGGTGCTGCTGCTGCCGATGGTCGACAGCCCCTCGCAGATCGTCGAGACGCGCGGACTGCTAGAGAGCGCGGCCGGCGAACTCGGGATCGTGAGCCTGCCGCGGATCGGGTCGATGGTCGAGACGCCGGCGGCGGCCGCCGACGCCCGGGCGATCGCCGCCGAGTGTGACCTGCTCAGCATCGGGACGAATGACCTGACGGCCTCGACGCTCGGGGTGAACCGATTCACGTCCGGCGATGGCGTCGCACACGACCCCCGGGTGCTGCGGCTGATCGCCAGCAGCGTGGAGGCCGCGCACGGCGCTGGGATCCCGATCGAGGTGTGCGGCGAAGCCGCGTCGGACCCGAGGATGCTGCCGTTGCTGGTCGGACTTGGGATCGACGAGCTGAGCGTCGGGGCGGCGCAGGTCGGAGCGGTGCGCGCCCGAATTCGCGCGCTCGATGCCGCCGATGCGGGTAGGCTGGCACGGTCAACGCTGGCCATGGAAGCCGCCGAGCAAGTCGAGGCGGCGGTCCTGCGCCACCAACGCCCCTCCGAGAGCACTCGTGGAGCAGTACAAGTGGGTCTATGACTTCGCCGAAGGCTCGCGTGAGATGCGCGACCTGCTCGGGGGCAAGGGCGCGAACGTAGCCGAGATGACCCGGGTGCTCGGCGAAGGTCTCGTCCCACCAGGGTTCACGATCACGACCGAGGCGTGCGTCGAGTACATGCGCTTGGGACACGAGCCCGAGGGCCTCGATGGACAGCTCGCGGACGCGCTCGAGCGCCTGGAGCGCATCTCCGGCAAGCGCTTCGGTGACGAGTCCGATCCGTTGCTCGTATCGGTTCGCAGCGGCGCCCGCGAGTCGATGCCCGGGATGCTCGACACGATCCTTAACGTCGGGCTGAACGACCGCTCGGTCGAGGGCCTGGCGAGCGCCACCGGGAACGAGCGGTTCGCGTGGGACGCGTACCGGCGTCTGGTGCAGATGTTCGGAAACGTCGTCCGGGGGATCCCGTCGGACCGGTTCGAGCGCGATATCGAGGAGGTCCGGCAGAGTTACGGCGCCGACTCCGACGCCGAGCTGCCCGCCGACGCGCTCAGGCAGCTGGTCGATCGCTTCCGTGCAGCGTACGAGTTCCCGCTGGACCCGGATGAGCAGCTGCGCCAGGCGATCCGCGCGGTGTGGGACTCGTGGAACGGCGAGCGCGCCGTGCAGTACCGGCGCATGAACGGGATCCCGGACGACTGGGGGACGGCCGTCAACGTCCAGCAGATGGTGTTCGGCAACAAGGGGGAGACCTCGTTGACCGGGGTGGCGTTCAGCCGCGACGAGGTCACCGGCGCGCCGGAGCCGTCGGGAGACTTCCTCGTCAACGCCCAAGGCGAGGACGTCGTCGCCGGCGTTCGCACCCCGCGTGACCTGCACGAGCTCGCCGCGGCGATCCCGTCGGTCAACGAGCAGCTGATGGAGATCCTGCGGACGCTCGAGGCGCACTACAAGGACATGCAGGACACCGAGTTCACGGTCGAGGAGGGGCGGCTGTACATGCTCCAGACGCGCAGCGCCAAGCGTCCCGCGCAGGCGGCTGTGCGGTTCGCTGTCGACGCGGTGCGCGAGGGCCTGCTGACCCGGGAGGAGGCGCTCGCAACCGTCG
>DATKFF010000290.1:0-3159 GCA_035511595.1 Solirubrobacteraceae bacterium
GCCGCGGCCGACGACAACTCCAACATCATCTTCGGCGCCGTGATCGACGACGCGATGGGCGAGGACGTCCGCGTGACCGTGATCGCGACCGGGTTCGACCACGGACGCCTGCGCGGAGGCACCGGGCGCGAGCGACCCGCGCGCAGCCGCGACGTGACGATCGACGACGTGCGGCGGTCATCGCTCGAGATCCGTGACGACGAGATCGACATCCCGTCGTTTCTAAAAGAGCGTTAACCGCAACCGCCGCAACCTCCTGGCCGGTGATCTGTTCTACCGGCGTCAGACCCACGGCCGACAGGGAGTGCAGGGCGCCCCACGAACCCCGGAGCATGCGAGTGGCATCACGCGGGCCAAGTTCGGCTGCCCGCTGCCTGGTCGCGCTCCTCGCGGCCCTCGCGGGGCTGGCCGCCGTTCCCGGCGCGACGCTCGCGCAGCAGCCCGTGCCGACGGCGCCGACGGCGATCGACGGTCCGTCATCGGCGATCCCGAACCCGTCGGGGCTCGGCCTCTCGGTCGCCCGTGACGGGACCGGCGGGCTCGTCTACCTCAAGCAGGTCTCCGGTGTCACGCACGTGTTCGTCTCGCTCCTGCAGGGCGGGTCGTTCCAGGCCCCCGCAGAGATCGATGCCGGCCTGAGCGGGCCCTCCTCCCAGCCGGTGATCGCCGCCGGGGACGGTGGGCTGGTGGTCGTCGGGTTCATCAACGGCGGGGAGCTGTACGTCGCCGGCCGCACGGCCCAGGGCGCGACCTTCAGCGCTCCGTCCGGGCTGGCCGGAGGCGCGCTCGACCCCGCGATCTCGATGACGGACTTCGGCAAGGGGTACCTGGCGTTCACGGTGGCCGACGGCTCCGGCTTCGACGTCCGGACGGCGTACTACTACGGCGGGCACTGGGCGCTCGAGTCCGCGCCGCTGAACGCCGCACCGGCGGACAACGCCGGGACGGGGAGCGGCGCGCCCCAGGTGGCGGCCGCCGGCGACGGCGTCGGGATCGTGGTCTGGGGGGAAGCCGGGCACGTCTTCTCCCGGCGCGTGTGGGCGACCACGCCGAGCGTCGTCGACGAGCAGGCCGACGCCCCGCCCGGGGGCTGCACCGAGGCCTCCGCCGACAGCCCGGTGGTCGGCAGCGGCGGGGACTCCTCATACGCGCAGGTGGTCTTCCACGAGGTCGTTACCTGTAACGGGCAGCAGCAGTCGCGGGTCCTGGCCGACCGCCTGCACGGCTCGGTGTATGACGGGCTCGAAGCGGCCGACGGACTGAACGACGCCTCGAGCGACGGGGCCCAGGACCCGGGCATCACGATGGGCGAGTACGGCCACGGCTGGATCACGTCGGCGCGCACCGGCGCCCACGACATCTACGCGACCTCGATGGGCGACAACGGCGTCAACTCCGGCACCCTCCAGGTCAACGGGCTGAGCAACGCGATCTCGCCCGACCCGATCCCGGCGACCGCCGGGCTGTACTCGAACTTCATCGCCTGGCAGCAGAACCCGGGGTCCTCCGGCGTGCCGGAGGTCCGCGTTCGCTACGCGCCCGCCGGCTCGGGGCTCGGCCCGGAGGTCGTCGTCTCGACCCCCGCGCAGGGGCCGACGGACGTCGGCGACGGCTTCGCTGCCGACGGTGACGTCGCCGGCGATGCGGCCGTCGCGTGGCTCCAGGGCACCCCCGGCAGCGACTGGGTGATGGCGGAGCAGATGTACCAGCCGCCCGGCCCGATCTCAGCGCTCAAGTCGCTCCGTTACGAGAACACCTCGTACCCGATCTTCCAGTGGACCGCGGCGCACGAGCCGTGGGGCCCGATGCGCTACAGCGTGACGCTGGACGGGACGTTGGTGGCCCAGACCAACCAGACCGCGGCGCGGAGCTCGGTGGCGGTCGCCGACGGACGGCATGGCTGGCAGGTGTCCGGGATCAACCCGGCCGGCCAGTCAACGCAGGCCGGGGCCGCGACCGTGTTCGTCGATACGGTCCCGCCGACGGCCGCGATCACGCTGTACGGACGTCCTCTGGTCGGATCAAAGCTGCACGTGTACGCGACCTACATCGACCTGCCCCCATCCGGTGAGCCGCCGACCGACGCCTCCGGCGTCGTCAACGTCGTGGTCCGCTGGGGTGACGGCACCGTCGTCCCGCTGAAGCTCGGATCGCACCGCAGCTACCACGTCTACCGCCGTCCCGGGCGCTACGTGATCTCGCTGCTGGTGACCGATCGCGCCGGGAACGTGAGCCGCGAGCTGATCCCCGTGGCGGTTCTCAAGCCGAAGCCCAAGCCGAAGCGCAAGCGCCCCTCCAAGAGGCCGACCACGCCGACGAACGGCAAGACGAAGTGAGCCGCCTGGGTCGCGCGACGGCGCTGGCGCTGACGGCGGCATCGCTGCTGACGTGGGCCGGGGCCGCCCGCGCCCAGGGGCCCGTGTACACGGCGACGCCGCCGACCCCCGGTGCGCTGGACCGAGACGGACAGACCGGGCGATACCTGCTCGGCGGAAGCTGGCTCTACCGGCCCGACCCGACGAACGTCGGCGTGGCCCAGGGGTGGTGGGCGAGCGCCCCCTCGACCGATGGCTGGTCGCCGGTGACCGTCCCCAACGCCTACAACGCCGGGGACTTCTCCAGCGCCAGCATGACCGGCTCGGTCGGCTGGTACCGCCGGGACTTCACGCTCCCCAGTGGGGCGTTCTCACGGTATGTGCCGACCGCCGACCGGCACTGGATCATCCGCTTCGAGTCGGTCAACTACCGCGCCAGCGTGTGGCTGAACGGGCACCTGATCGGCGGCCACGCGGGCGCGTACCTTCCGTTCGAGTTCGACATCTCGCCGCAGCTGCATGCGGGCGTCAACCAGCTCATCGTGCGGGTCGACGACACTCGCGGCGCGAATGACCTGCCGCCCGGTCCGGGCGGCGGGTGGTGGAACTTCGGCGGCATCCTCAGCGAGGTTTACCTGCGCACCGCCCAGCGCGCCGACGTCCAGCAGGTACAGGTGAGGCCGATCCTGCCATGCCCGAGCTGCGCCGCCACGATCCAGGAGCAGGTCGCCGTCCGCAACGTCACCGGCGTCACCCAGCACGTGAGCCTGCACGGCTACTACGGCAGCATCCCGGTCGACTTCGGCGCCGCGGCGATCCGCCCGCACGCCACGTGGTCGGCTCA
>DATKFF010000291.1:0-2616 GCA_035511595.1 Solirubrobacteraceae bacterium
GTGTTCCCCGTCAGCTGGCCGGTCGGCGTCCTACTTCTGCTCTGCGCCCCGCTGCCCCCAGTGAACCTGAGCATCGTCGGCATGGGAACGGCTTCAGTGGCCAAGCGCCACGCCGAAGAGCTCCGCTACCTGTCGGGATACTTCCTAGATCGGTTGCGAGGGCTCGCGACGTTACGCGCGCTCGGTGCCGAGCAAACGGAGCTGGCGCGTGTGCGGGACGCCTCGGAGCGCCTTTCCGAGAGGGCTATGGCGGTGCTCCGCGTCGCGTTCGTCTCGGCGGGCGTGCTCGAGGCGATCGTCACCGTCGCGGTCGCGCTGATCGCGATCTACGTGGGGCTGACCCTGCTCGGGTACGTCGACGTCCCGGGCTTGCCGTCCCATATGTCGTTGCGCGACGGGCTGTTCGTGCTCATGGTCACGCCCTTGTACTTCCAGCCCGTCCGGGCGCTCGCGGCCGCTTACCACGAGCGGGCCGACGCACTGGCGGCGATCGAGGCGCTGCAGCCGCTGCTCGCCGGCGCCGAGCCAAAGCTCGGTCCTCGCCGGGCGCTCCGCCGTGCGCCCGCGATCGTCGTCTCGGAGCTGACGGTGAGCTTCCGGGAACAGGAGGCGCCCGCCGTGTCCGAACTGTCGTTGTCGATCGAGCCTGGTGAGCTGATCGGCGTCGCCGGGGCGTCGGGCGCCGGCAAGTCAACGTTGCTGCGCGTGCTCGCCGGGGAGGTTGATCCAACGAGCGGGACTGCGCTGCTAGACGGCGCCGCGCCGGGCGGCGTCGACCGCACGGCGATCTGCTGGCTTGGCCAGCGCCCGTACCTGTTCTCGGGCACGATCGAGGACAACATCACCCTGGGCCGGACGGGGCACAGCAAAGCCGACCTGCTTCGCGCGGCGCACGACGCCGGCCTCGGTGACCTCCTCGACCGACTTCCACGCGGCCTTGGTACGCCGGTCGGTGACGGCGGATGGGGATTTTCAGGTGGCGAGATCCAGCGGCTGGCGCTCGCACGCACCCTCCTTACGGGTACGCAGCTGATGCTGCTCGACGAGCCCACGGCCCACCTGGACGCTTTGACCGAGTCGCGGATCCTCCGCGTAATCTGCCGCGCCGTCCGAGGCGCGACGACCGTAATCGCCAGCCACTCCCCGGCCGTGCTGGCGGTCTGCGACCGCGTGCTGACGCTGGACCGCGGGCAGCTCCTCGTCGAGGAGGCCCACCTCGAGCCCGACGCGGTGGCGGCAGGATGATGGACCTGCGGGGCGCCATGCGGCGGTCGTTAACGGCCACACAAGAACGAGAGATCCAGATCGACCGGCTCCTGGGGGAGCGGTTCGCCCGCACGACGGTCCGCAGGTGCGCGGCACCGTCCTTGATGACTGTGCTCGCCGTCGTCGTCGGCTTCGGCCTGCTCGGCCTCGCCGGTTGGTTCATCGCCGCCTCAGCCGTCGCGGGGCTTGCGGTGGCAAGTACGGCCTCGTTCCTGTTCCCGAGCGCGGGAGTGCAGGCCCTCGCCTGGGCCCGGACTCTCGCCCGCTACGGCGAGCGGATCACGACGCACCGCGCGACGCTCGATCTCGTGGCGGCATTGCGAACCGCGCTGTTCGCCACGGCAGTGCGTCTCCCGCGCGACCGGGCGGCCGATCTGCGCTCAAGCGAGCTCATCGGACGCCTCACCATCGACTCCGACGCAGTCGAGCAGATCCTTTTGCGAAGTGCCTTCCCGATCATCGCTGCGGCCGCCGCGGCGTTCGGGGCGATCGTGGCGTTCACACTGCTGTCCACTTGGGTGGGAGCCATCGCGACGGCGGGGCTGACCATCACCGCCGCCACGCTTGTCGTCGCTGCCCGTCGGCAGGTTGGAGCGCCCGCTCAGACCTTGGTCGCGGCGCGCGCCGGCGCGCGGCGAGCGCTGATCGAGGCACTGGATGGCCTGCCCGAGCTCAGGTCCTTCGGTGCCGAGCGACTCGCGGGAGACGAGGTCGCACGGCACCTCGAGATGTACGCCGGCGCTCGCCGCCGCATATCGAAAATCACCACTGGGGGTCACAGCGCGGGAACGCTGCTCGCGGACCTCACGCTGCTCGGCGTCATTGTGGCCGCGGCGGGCTTGCTCGGCGGGGGATCGCTCTCGGCGCCGTGGTTCGTCGCCGTCTGCGTGGTCGCAGTCGCGATCTTTGAGCCGGTCAATGCCCTCCCGGGAGCCGTCGTTGCGCTCGCGAGAGGCCGCGCGGCGGCGGCTCGGCTCACTGCGCTTCTCCCCGCAGGCGAACTGTCGAAAGCGCGAGCACAACTCCCGAACGCCGCGGCCGTCTGCGTCGAACTCGCTCTACCAGGACAGGCCTTCGAGGCGCGGCTGTGGCCGGGCGACACGCTGCTTCTCACGGGCGCGTCGGGAGTCGGAAAGTCGACCGTTCTGCGAGCCATCACTGGGTCGCCCGCGTCTGGAGTCGAGGTCCGGCTCGCGGACATCGACCCGGCGACGGTAACGCCCGAGGACATCGCCGCTCGGGTGACGCTAGTGGCGCAGGACGCGCACGTCTTCGACGGGACGATCCGCGACAACCTGCTGCTCGCCGATCCGGCCGCTGGGGAGCCGGAGCTCCGGGACGCGCTCGCCG
>DATKFF010000292.1:0-5435 GCA_035511595.1 Solirubrobacteraceae bacterium
CCGTGCGAGGACTGAGCCGCCACCCCGGCGACGCGGGAGCTGAGGTGCCGGTCCTGGAGGGCGACGCGGTGAGCGGTGCCGGCCTCGACCGCGCGCTCGACGGGGTCGACGTGGCGTACTACCTGATCCATTCGATGGAGCCCTCGACCGACGGGCCGTTCGCCGCTCGCGAGCGCGCCGGGGCCGAGAACTTCGCCGCTGCCGCGCGCGCCGCCGGGACCAAGCGAATCGTCTACCTGGGAGGGCTGATCCCGGCCGGCGGCCCGGCCTCCCCGCACCTCGCGAGCCGGCTCGAGGTCGAGCGGATCCTGCTCGAAGCCACGCCGTGCTCAACGGCGCTGCGGGCGTCGATCGTGATCGGAGCCGGATCGAGATCGTTTCGCTTCCTCGTCCGACTGGTGGAGCGGCTGCCGGTCCTGGCCGTTCCCGCGTGGCGGACACACCGAACCACCCCGATCGACGAGCGGGACATGATCGAACTGCTGGCGCACGCCGCGACCAATGATCAAATTTGTGGTCAGTCGCTCGACGCCGGCGGCCCCGAGGTCGTCACCTACGGTGAGCTGATCGATCGCATCCGGGACGAAATGCTGCTCGGCCGCCCGACGATCGGCCTCAAATGGCTGACTGTCACTCCGATCGCCAGCCGGATCGCCGCTGTGATCGCAGGAGAAGACCACGAGCTCGTCGGACCGCTGATGGAGAGCCTCGGAGAGGATCTGCTCGCGTCGGACGATCGTGCGGCCGAGCTGTTCGGGGTGCGACTTCACTCGCTTGACTCCGCGATCGAACACGCGCTCAGGGAGTGGGAGGCGACCGAGCCTCTTGCTGCACGTTAGGGTCCCGTCCGGCGCATGAGCACAGTTCACGTGAATGCAAGAATCCGTGCACCGGTCGACGTGGTGTGGGACACGGTCATGGACCCATCCAGGCTGAAGGATTGGGTGACGATCCATCGCTCGGTGAGGGACGTGTCCTCGCACCCGATGCGGCGTTTGTCGACCATGGACCAGCTGCTGCATCTGCGCGGCGTCACGTTTCGCGTTCACTGGACGCTTATCGATGTGAGCGCTCCCAACCACGCGGAATGGGAGGGTCAAGGGCCCGCGCACTCGAAGGCGCGAATCCGTTACGACCTGACAGCCGACGGCGACGACGCGACGATGTTCGAGTACACCAACGAGTTCACGCCGCCTGGCGGCCGGCTCGGGACGGCTGCCAGCAACATGATTATGGGCACCGCATCTGAGCGTGAGGCGAGCAATTCACTCGCACGCCTGAAGGCATTGCTCGAAAAAAACTGACGGAATACACGCCTTTACCTGTATCTTGCGTACCAGGGGCGCGTCACTTCCTTACCCTCGAAGGAGAAAACTTGCCAGATTTTGTCGACAGTACCGTCAAGGACATTGATGCTCGCGTGAGCGAGCTCAAGCAGGAGCTTGCAAAGCTGGAGGCAGCCCGCGCGGCGCTCGTCGGTGGACGCCGTGGCCCGGGGCGCCCCCCGGGCACCACCACTCGCCGCCGCACGCGCAGCGCCGCCGCCGCCACCACCACCACCGGCCGCAGGACCCGCCGGTCACGTGGCCGCCGCGGCGGAGCGACTCGTGCCAATCAGGCACTCGAGCTCGTCCGCAGCAAGCCCGGAATCACGATTCCTGAGATCGCGAAGTCGATGGGCATCGAGCCCAACTACCTGTACCGCGTGCTTCCGAAGCTCGCCCAAGAGGGTCAGATCCGCAAAGACGGCCAGGGCTGGCACCCGGCCTCTTGAGCGGTTGGGGCGGGGTGCCGCCTTTCTGTCTCCCAACGACCGCGAGGAGACCGAAATGCGGCACCCCGCCCCATCCACACTGGCTGGCGGGTGCCAGAGGCCCCCGGCCTAGATCAGGCCCAGCTCTCTAACCGCGTCGCGCTCTTCCTTCAGCTCATTGACGGTTGCGTCAATTCGGGCGCGTGAGAAGTCGTCGATGTCGAGTCCCTGGACGATCTCGAATGAACCACCCGAGGTGGTCACCGGGAAGCTCGAGATCAATCCCTCCTCAACTCCGTATGAACCGTCCGAGGGGATCGCCATCGACACCCAGTCACCGGGGGGCGTTCCGAGCACCCAGTCGTGGACGTGGTCGATCGCGGCATTGGCCGCCGACGCCGCGCTCGAAGCACCACGTGCCTCGATGATCGCCGCGCCGCGCTTCTGCACGGTCGGGATGAAGTCGTTCTCGAGCCACTGCTGGTCGTTCACCAGCTGCGCCGCGTTCTCACCCTTGACCTCCGCGTGGAAGATGTCGGGGTACTGGGTGGCGGAGTGGTTGCCCCAGATCGTCATCCGCTTGATGTCGCCCACCCGGGCCTGAGCCTTCTTGGCCAGCTGGGCGATCGCGCGGTTGTGATCCAACCGAGTCATCGCGGTGAACCGCTCGGCCGGGATGTCGGGGGCGTGGGACCTGGCGATCAGACAGTTGGTGTTGGCGGGGTTGCCAACCACCAGCACCTTGATGTCCGAGGCCGCGTGCGCGTTCAGCGCCTGCCCCTGCGGCTTGAAGATGCCGCCGTTGGCCTCCAGCAGATCGCTTCGCTCCATCCCCTTCGACCGCGGGCGCGCTCCCACCAACAGCGCCACGTTGACGCCGTCAAACGCCTGGTTGGGGTCATCGCTGATGTCGATCCCGTCGAGCAGCGGAAAGGCGCAGTCGTCCAGCTCCATCGCGGTCCCCTCGGCGGCCTTCACCGCATCCGGGATCTCGAGCAGCGACAGGTGGATAGCGGTGTCGCCGCCCAGTAGCTGGCCGCTGGCGATGCGAAACAGAAGCGAGTATCCGATCTGGCCGGCGGCGCCGGTCACGGCTACTCGTACGGGCGTGTCAGTCACTCGTTCATCTCCAGATCAAGGTGGTAGGTGGCGTCCGTATGTATACCCACCTCCGCACCCCAGGGGCGCTCACCAATCCGGTCCGGGTAGGGTCCTGGCCCGCATGAAGATCGTCTACACCCACACCGACGAGGCCCCTGCACTGGCGACGCAGTCGCTGCTTCCGATCGTCCGCGCTTACGCGTCCGCCGCCGGGATCGAGATCGAGCTGCGTGACATCTCGTTGGCCGGGCGGATCCTTGCGCAGTTCCCCGATCGCCTGCCGGACGAGCAGCGGGTCGCCGACGCGCTCGCCGAGCTCGGGAAGCTCGTCGAGACCCCCGACGCGAACATCATCAAGCTCCCCAACATCAGCGCCTCGGTGCCCCAGCTGAAGGCGGCGATCGCTGAGCTGCAGGCGCACGGCTACCCGATCCCCGACTACCCCGAGGAGCCCGGCGACGACGAGGAGCGGGAGATCCGCGCGCGCTACGACAAGCTCAAGGGCAGCGCGGTCAACCCGGTGCTCCGCCAGGGCAACTCCGATCGCCGTGCGTCGGCGTCGGTCAAGGAGTACGCCCGCAAGCATCCGCATTGGATGGGGCCGTGGTCGCCCGAGTCACGCTCGCATGTCTCGACGATGAGCGACGGGGACTTCCGCTCGACCGAGCGCTCGACCACGGCGCAGCGGGACGGCGAGGTGCGGATCGAGCACGTCGCCTCCGACGGCGCGGTGAGGACGTTGAAGGATGGGATCGCCGTGCTCGCGGGCGAGATCCTGGATGCGGCGGTCATGCGCCGGGCGGCGCTCGACGCGTTCCTGGCGGCGCAGGTCGCCGAGGCCAAGGAGCAGGGCGTGCTCTTCTCCGTGCACCTCAAGGCGACGATGATGCGCGTCTCCGACCCGATCATCTTCGGACACGCCGTCCGCGCCTACTTCGCCGACGTGTTCGCCACGCACGGCGACGCGCTGCGCTCCGTCGGCGTCAACCCCAACGACGGGCTCGGCGCGCTGCTCAAGGCGATCGAGGAGCTGCCCGAAGACCAGCGCAAGGCGGTCGAGGACGCGATCGAGTCTGCCTACGCGAACGGGCCGGCGCTGGCGATGGTCGACTCCGAACGCGGGATCACCAACCTCCACGTCCCCAGCGACGTGATCATCGACGCGTCGATGCCGGCGGCGATCCGCTCGTCGGGCCAGATGTGGAACCCCGAGGGCGAGCAGCAGGACACCAAGTTCGTGATCCCCGATCACTCCTACGCGCCGTTGTACGCCGAGACCGTCGATCACTGCCGTGACCACGGCGCGTTTGACCCGGCGACGATGGGAACGACCCCCAACGTCGGGCTGATGGCCCAGGCCGCCGAGGAATACGGATCGCACGACAAGACGTTCGAGATCGACGGCGCGGGAACCGTTCGCGTCGTCGACGGCGACGGCGCCACGCTGCTCGAGCATCAGGTGCAGGCGGGCGACATCTGGCGGATGTGCCAGACAAAGGACGCCGCGGTCCAGGACTGGATCCGGCTCGCCGTCGCCCGCGCCCGGGCGACCGGCTGGCCGGCCGTCTTCTGGCTCGACGAGCGGCGCGCCCACGACGTGGAGGTGCTGCGGAAGGTCTGCCCGTCGCTCGAGGAGCTCGACACCGGCGGGCTTCGGATCGAGGTGATGGACGTCGCGAGCGCGGCGCGGTTCACGCTGGACCGTGCCCGCCGCGGCGAGGACACGATCTCGGTCACTGGGAACGTGCTGCGCGACTACCTGACCGACCTGTTCCCGATCCTGGAGCTCGGTACCAGCGCGAAGATGCAGTCGATCGTCCCGCTGATCGCGGGCGGCGGGCTGTTCGAGACCGGCGCCGGCGGCTCCGCTCCGCGCCACGTTCAGCAGTTCCTCAGGGAGAACCACCTGCGCTGGGACTCACTCGGGGAATTCCTGGCGCTCGGTCCGTCGCTCGAGTTGCTCGGCGAGCAGGACTCGAACGAGCGCGCGAAGCTGCTGGCGCGGACGCTTGACCGCGCGACCGGCCGGGTGCTCGAGGAGAACCGGTCGCCGTCGCGCAAGACGGGTGAGCTCGACAACCGGGGCAGCCACTTCTACCTGGCGCTGTACTGGGCGCAGGAGCTGGCGAGGCAGACCGACGACGCGGAGCTCGCGGAGCGCTTCGCGCCGCTCGCCGAGCGCCTCGAGCGGGACGAGCAGCGGATCGTCGAGGAGCTGAACGCGGTCCAGGGCTCGCCCGTCGAGATCGGCGGCTACTACCAGCCCGAGCCGGAGCTGGTGGCCGCCGCGATGCGCCCGAGCGCGACGCTCAACGAGGCGCTCGAGGAGCTCTAGAGCTCGGCGCCGTAGACGTCGCCGAGCTTGGCCTTCAGGTAGGCGACGAACGGGCCCACGGCGATCGGCCCGCCGACCTCCCGCTCGAGCAGCTCCGGCATCGAGAATTTCGAGCCGTATCGGTGGACGTGCTCACGCAGCCACTCGCGTAGGCCGCTGAGCTCGCCCGCGCCGAGCTGGTCGTCGAGATCGGGCATGTCGATGTGCGCCCGCTCCCACAGCTGGCCGCCGATCAGGTTCCCGAGC
>DATKFF010000293.1:0-4876 GCA_035511595.1 Solirubrobacteraceae bacterium
CTGCTGACGACCGTCGGCTCGATGGCCGTGTCGGTCGCCGCCTACAGCTTCGTGTTCGGGTGGGAGTTCGCAGCCGGCTTCGTCGTTCTGCTGCTGGTCCACGAGATGGGGCACGTGATCGCCCTGCGGCGCGAGGGCATCAAGGCCAGCGCGCCGATGTTCATCCCGTTCCTGGGCGCCGTGATCAGCGCTCGTTCACTCGGCGACAACGCGCTCGCCGAGGCCCGGGTCGGGCTCGCAGGCCCGATCCTCGGGAGCATCGGCTCCGCCGCGTGCATCGTGATCTGGAAGGCGACCGGAAACGAGATCTGGCGGGCGCTCGCGTTCACCGGGTTCTTCCTCAACCTCTTCAACCTGCTGCCGGTCGTGCCGCTCGACGGGGGCCGCGCGATGGCGGCGATGGCGCCATGGATGTGGTTCGTCGGGTTCGCGGCGATCATCCCGCTGGCGATCATCTTCCCGAACCCGATCATCCTTCTGATCCTGCTGTTCGCCGGCTATGAGACCTACAAGCGCTGGCAGCAGCGCAAGCGCGGCGGTGAGGCCCAGCGGGCCTATTACAAGGTCAGCGGGATCGACCGCGCGCTGGTCGCGGCCGTCTACCTCAGCCTGATCGCGTTGCTGGTCGTGGGCATGCACGCGACCACGCTGACGCGCACGTTCGCCTAGCTAGCGTCCGCAGCCGTCGCCCGATCAGATGGCCGGCGGCGGTCCCGGCGGTCGCCGCACGGCCTCAGTGTCGCGCCGCGGTCCGCCCCAGAACGTGTACGCGACCGCGATCACAAGCGCGACCAGGCCGATGATGAAGATGATGGTCCCGGCCGTCTGGATGTCGAACCCGCTGACGTGGGCGGTCACCGCCCACTTCATGACAGCGCCGATCGCGATCAGCAAGATGGCTGCCCCGATAGTCACTCGCTCAGCGTACCCGGCCCGTCCGCCCGCGACGCAAAACCGGCGCGGCTACCGGTGGACTTCGCGCAGCTCACGCTGGATTTCGCGTGCCGTCTCCTGCCTGCGGATCGTCTCACGCTTGTCGTGGATGTCCTTGCCGCGCGCGAGCGCGATCTCGACCTTTGCTCGTGATCCCGGCCCGGAGAAGTAGACGCGGGTGGGGACCAGCGTCAGCCCCCGCTCGCGGGTGCTGCCGATCAGCCGGTCGATCTCACCGCGGTGCAACAGCAGCTTGCGCGGGCGCTCTGGGTCGTGGTTGTCACGCGAGGCGGGACCGTAGGGCGCGACGTACATGCCGATCAGCCACACCTCTCCGTCGCGCAGCGTCGCGTAGGCGTCCTTCAGCTGCACGCCCCCCTCGCGCATCGACTTGACCTCGGTCCCGGTGAGGACGATCCCAGCCTCGAACCGCTCGAGCAGGTTGTAGCGAAACGACGCCTGCCGGTTGGTGGCGATGTCGCCTGGGGCGGCCTTGCGCTTGCGTCCCTTGGCCATCTCCTCTAATCCTCCTCGGGAGGGGGCAGCAGATCGACACGCCCGCGCGGGGCCTCGATGCCGCCGACCCGGACGCGCACGGGATCGCCGAGCCTGAGCGCGTTGCCGGAGTGCGCCCCGATCAGCATCGTCCCCTCCTCGTTCAGCTCCCACCAGTCGCCGCGCATCCGTCTGACCGGAAGCATCCCCTCAAAGGTGAGTTCGGGGCCGAACGCGACGAACGCACCCGAGCCGACCAGACCGACGACCTCTCCGTCGAACTCCGTCTCCCAGCCGGAAGCCGCGAGCTCACGTTCCAGCAGGAAGCACAGCGCGATGTCGTCGGCGCTTCGCTCGGTCTGCATCGCCTCGCGCTCGCGCGCCGACGTTATCGGCCCGGCGCCGGCCACGAACGACGCCTCGGGCGCCGGCACGTCCCCGGTCATCGTGGACAGCAGCGCGCGGTGGCAGATCAGGTCCGGGTAGCGTCGGATCGGGGACGTGAAGTGGCAGTAGCGCGGCGACTGGAGCCCCGCGTGACCGAGGTTGCGGTTGTCGTAATAGGCCTGCCTGAGCGAGCGCAGCACGAGGCTCGTGAGCGCACGGCGGCCGTGACCACGGGTGCTGACCCACTGCTCCACCAGCTGGGAGGCCTCGCCGATGATCTCGGCCGCCTGCTGTTGGGTGATCGCGTTCCGCGGGACCGGCGGTGTCGGGACCCCGAGCGAGGCGAGCTGCGCGACCAGGCGCTCGGCCGCGGCGCCGTCGGGCGGCTCGTGAACGCGGTAGAGCGTCGGGACCTTACGTGTTTCCAGGAGGCCGGCGACCTGTTCGTTCGCAGCGATCATCAGGTGTTCGATCAGGCGGTGGGCTTCGGTCTGCGCGATCTCCTCGGCACCGATCAGGTGGCCCTCGTCGTCGAACGAGAAGTCGGGTTCCGAGGACTCGAGCGTGATCGCCGCCCTGGCGGCGCGCCGAGCCGCCAGGCCCGCGGCGGCCGCACGCGCGGTGGCGAGCGGCTCGCCCCAGGGCTCGGACGCACGCTCGGCGCCGGAGAAGATCCGGTCTACGCGGTCGTAGTCGAGCCGCTCATCCGAGCGGATCAGCGAGCGGTGAAACGCGCTGCTCGTGACGCGGTCACGGTCGATCCGCATCTCCACGGTGACCGCCAGGCGGTCCTGCCCGGGAACCAGCGAGCAGGCGTTGTTCGACAGCGCCTCCGGCAGCATCGGCTCGACCGAGCCGGGCACGTACACGCTGGTGCCGCGGCGGTAGGCCTCGCGGTCGACCAGTCCCCGGGGCTCCACGAACGCGGACACGTCCGCGATGTGCACCCAGATGCGCCACGCCTCCTCCCCCTCGCGCTCGGCCGAGATCGCGTCGTCGAAATCGCGGGCGCTGACGGGGTCGATTGTGAACGTCGGCATCGACCGCAGGTCACGCCGTCCGGCGCTGGAGTGCTCGGACCCCGAGGCCGCCGCCTCGCGCGCCTCCCGCTCGACCGCAGGGTCGAACGAGCGCCGCAGCCCGCGGTCGATCATCAGCGCCTCGATCACGTCCCGCGCCACGTCGGGGCGGCCGATTCGGCGCGCAATCGTCGCGCGTCCACCGCGGCGACCGTTGCGCCCCACGCCCGCGTTGACCACGACGAGATCCCCGACGTTCACGCCGCGGTCACGGGAGACGGCAAGCCTCGGCCCGGACCCGAAGAACGGCTCGGCAACGAGGAACTTGCCCCGCCGCTCGATCACGGCCACGCGGGGAGCGCCGGCCGAGCGTGCGGCCGCCGGTGGTCGCGTCGCCGCCGGGCTCACCGGACTTCGCCCGCGACCACCCGTTCGCCGACCTGGAGCGCGTGGTCGACGGGCGCGTTCGGATTGGCGTCGGTCGCGTACACGTTCGGCTCGATCCCCGCGCCCTGCAACACCTCGCGGGAGGTCGCCAACCCTCCCCCGGCCCCGAGATTCTGGCCGTTGGGCGTGAAGTACTCGCCGACCGTGATGTCCAGCGCGCCGCCGTTGGACATCGGCTCGATCTCCTGGAACACGCCCTTTCCGTACGTCCTTGTGCCCACGACCAGCGCGCGTCCCCGGTCCTTCAGGGCGCCCGTCACGATCTCCGCCGAGGAGGCCGTGTCGCGGTTCACGAGGACAACCATCGGGATGCTGGTAGGGATCGCGCCCCCCTTCGCAAGGTAAACCTGGCGCGGCTGGCTGCGACCGTCGGTCGAGACGATCGTCCCGTCGGGGATGAAGATGCTGGCGACGTTGACTGCCTCGTTGAGCAGGCCGCCGCCGTTGTCACGCAGGTCGAGGATCAGCGCCGTCGCACCCTGGTGGATCACGTTCTCGGTGTCGGTCCGCAGCTGCGCCCCGGAGCCATCGGTGAATGCGGTCAGCGTCAAGACACCGATCTTGGTGCCGTGATAGGTCACGATCTTGCCGGTGGCCACCGGTACGACGCGGTTGACGCGGATGATCGTGACCGTCCGCATCTGTTGCCCCCGAACGATCGTCAGCACGACCCGCGTGCCCGCGCTTCCTCTGATCTGCTGGCTGCCGAACGCGCTGGACCGCCCCGCGAGCGAGACCGACCCCACCTTCGTGATCAGGTCGCCGTGCTGAAGACCCGCGCGCGCGGCCGGATATCCGGCGTACACGTCGACCACCCGCAGACCCCTGGGATCCGGCAGCACGTCGATCCCGATGCTCACGTGGGGGTTCGTCTGATCCAGAAACGACTTGTACGCGGACGGGCTGTAGTAGTGCGAGTAGGGGTCGTTGAGGCTCGCCACCATCGCGGCCAGTCCCTTGCCGACGAGCTGGTTGCGGTTGACCGGCCGGTAGTAGTCGCGAGACAGGAGGCTGAGCTCCTCGTTGACGATCTGCCCGTTCGGGTTGTCGACGAACGCGCCGCGAATCGAGGACGGAATCCAGCCCGGGTGGCCGCCGAGCCAGACCCCGACGAGCAGCACGATGATCCCCATCGCGACGAGCGTGGCCGTGCGAGGACGTTGAGAGCGCCGCGAACCCATCATCCGGAGAGTAGCCGGGCGCCTCTCGCCTCCCGCCCGGCGCAGCCGGGTGCGGCCGCCCTCAGACCCTCAGGAACCGGCGCAGCGACAGGCCCGAGCCGGCCGCCGACACGAGCACGCTGGTGCCGAGCAGAATCGCGACCAGCCCCGGGAACGCGATCGTCCGGATCTGACTGACTAGCGACCACCCTGAGAAAAGTGGATCGAGCAGCGCGACCTTGGTGACCGCCAGCACGACGATCGCCAGCACACCCCCGGCGGCGCCGACGATCACGCCCTCGATTACGAACGGCCAGCGGATGAACCAGTCCGTCGCTCCCACGAGCTTCATCACTTCCACTTCCCGGCGACGCGCGTAGAGCGACAGGCGGATCGTGTTGGCGATCAGGAGGATCGACGCGATCGTCAGCAGCG
>DATKFF010000294.1:0-2274 GCA_035511595.1 Solirubrobacteraceae bacterium
GTCCGGGGTCAGTCCGGCGGCACGGTAGTCGAGGCAGAAGTATTCGTGGCGCCGACGCCGGATCATCCGGCGCCCCGGAGCTCCCGTAAGACCCCACCCTAGTGGGGCCGCGAGCGGCGAGGCCAAAACCCAAACCCCGCAAGGGGACGCCGCGTGAGCGTGGGCACCAAAGCACACTCAACGGCAACGGTCAGCGCCCGACGAAGCGCGGCTCGCGACGCTCGGCGTACGCCGCGAAACCCTCCCGACAATCGTCCGTCTCGAGCAGCGCAAGATGCCGCTGCGTCTCGAGGTCGCTGAAGGCTCGCATTTCCGTCTGCTCGGCGTCGACCAGGTTCTCCTTCAGAGCCCGCAGGGCTAGAGGTGCGGCGCGCCGCAGGCGGTCCACGCGCGATGCAACCTGCGCACGGAACTTGTCGTCAGCGAACACATCGTCGACGACGCCGAGTTCCTTGGCCCGATCGGCGTCGAACTTGCTGGGAAAGAACATCAGTTGTCTCGCCATCGAAGGTCCAACGATCCGCGGGAGGGTCCAGTGCAGGCACATGTCGCCGGCTACGCCGCGATCGAGGAAGGCGCTGCTGAACTTAGCCGATCGCGCCGCCCACCGGAAGTCGCATGCACACGCCCAGCTGAGGCCGGCACCGGCTGTCGCGCCGTTGATCGCAGCGATAGTCACCTGTGGCATCTGGTAGAGGATCACGGGTATCCGGAATACGGCAGCGTCGAGTAGTGCGTCCGGCACGAAATCGGGGTCGTCTCCCCCCGAAGCGGCGGCCTTGGTGTCGGTTCCCGGGCAGAAGGCGTCAGAACCGGCGCCCGTCAGTTCCACCACCCGGATCGTCGTGTCTACGGCGAGGCGTTGCACGATGTCGAGCATCTCTCTCGCCATCCGACGCGTCATGCTGTTGCGGGCGTGCGGACGATCGATCGTGATCGTCGCCACTCCGTCGGTCACGTCTACCCGGATCGTCTCGTACTCGCCCATATCGGCGCTCCTTAAGTGTGTCTACCGGCTGGAACCCGTCGATCGTTTTGCGCGCTGCGATCGACGGCGGGATCCAAGGCGGATCCGATGACCGCTTCGATGTCGTCTGGGTGTACACCGGGCGTCGGATCAGAGTGGTTCGGGCAGGAGAATGGCCTTGCCAGTGACCCGCCGCTCAAGCTGGTCCTGGATTGCCCGCGCCGCCTCGGCGATCGGGTAGGCGATCGGCTCCACCGGCTGCAGCTCACCACGCTCGACCCGCGCGACGACGTCGTCCAGGAACGCATTGTTGGCGACAACTTCGCGAGCCGCCCATGGTCCCCATTCGACGCCGGTGACACGCCGGTTGCGGAGCAGGATCTGGTTGGCCGGAAGCCTCGGGATCGTGCCCGAAGCGAAGCCGATCACGAGGAACTGGCCGTCCTCTCGCAATGTGCGCAGTGCTTGCTCGGCCTGCACGCCGCCCACCGGATCGTAGACCAGGTCGACTCCATCGCCACCCGCGAACTCGCGGGCGCGCCCCTTGATGTCTTCGGTCGCGGAGTCGATAACGCTCTCGGCCCCTCGGGCCCGGGCGAGCTCGCGCTTGTCCGACGTCGAAGCAGCGGCGATGACACGCAGCCCGAGCGCGGATCCGACGTCGACCGCGGCGAGGCCCGCGCCGCTGCCCGCGCCCAGGACGAGCAGCGTCTGCCCGCATCGGACCCCGGCGCGGTGGGCGAGCGCGAAGTACGCCGTCATGTAGCTTTGCGTGAACGTCGCCGCCTGGCCGTCGGTCACGGTGCCCGGTGTGCGCCGCACTCTGGTGGCGTCCACCAGGACCTCCGACGCGAACCCGCCCAGCCGTATGTTGGCGAACACCCGGTCGCCGACGGAAACCCTGGTGACGCCCGGTGCCACTTCGGTGACGCGTCCGGCGATCTCGCTACCTGGGACGAAGGGGAGTGGCGGCTTGGTTTGGTACAGGCCCTGCACAAAGAGCCCGTCGACGAAGTTAACTCCGGCGGCTGCCACCTCGATACGGACCTGGCCCGATGTGAGCGGTGGCGACTCCCGCTCCTCCACTGTTAGCTGCGAGGGGGGGCCGAATGTGTGACAGACAACGGCGCGCACTATTATATGTTATCGTAAATCTGTCGAAGCGATGCGACTTGCAGCATTCTCTGATGACCACCCCCAGGGTTTCTGCCGGGCTGCATTATCGGATTGCCGACAGGGTTCTGCCCAATAGCGAACGGGTCGTGACTCCATCGAAGCTGGCGCCGAACAGATCGAATCAAACAGTT
>DATKFF010000295.1:0-3054 GCA_035511595.1 Solirubrobacteraceae bacterium
GGGGAGAGACGATCGCTGCGGGTGCCACGTGATCCAGACCCCCGAGGCCCTCGTTGCGCGGTCCCGCGCCACGAGCGCCGGCCATCGCCGCCGCCGGATATGCGTGCGACCGCTCGCAGACCATCATCACGTCGGGCTGGCTCCGAGCGAACTCCGCAAGCGGCACGTCGAGCCCGGCGGCGACAAGCGCGTCGCCTGAGTGGACCAGCATCGCGCGCTCGGTCCCCAGCAGCTCACGTGCGGCGGAGATCGTGTCGAGCGCGGTGTGTGAGTTCTGCAGCTCCAGGTAGCGGAAGCGTGCGCCGAACGTACCTCCGTCGCCGAGGATGTCGTCCACATCCTGGATCGTCGCCGGCGACACGGCGACCGCCACCTCCTCGACGCCGCTGGCGAAGAGCGCCTCGGCCGCGTACCGCACGAGCGCGCGGTTTGCGAGCGGCATCGCGTAGCGCGAGTGGCCGTGGAGGCGGCGCACGAGGTCATCCGCCTCGGAGCCCGCACCGGCCAGAATCAAGCCGCTCAGATTCGCCATGGCCAGGAAACGTCGAGGTACCTATCGGACTTTCAGCATCGCGGGGTGGAAGCAGACGAAAACTGAAGCCGGCACGTAGGCTCATGGCCGACAAAGCGATCCCAGGAGAAACCAGATGCGAACACTCGAAACCCGACTCGACGGCCCGATCCTGATCGAGCCCGCTGTGTACGGCGACGAGCGCGGTTTCTTCTGCGAGACGTATCGCCAGAGCATCTTCACCGAGCTCGGCGTGACCGAGGAGATGGTTCAAGACAACCATTCGCGATCGCGGCGCGGGATCGTCCGCGGGATGCACTTTCAGATCGGTGACGGCACCTCGAAGCTCGTCCGCTGCGCGCGCGGGGCGATCCTCGACGTGCTCGTCGACGTGCGGCGCGGCTCGCCGACGTTCGGTGAGTGGGAGGCGTTCGAGCTGACCGACGAGAACATGCGCATCGTCTACTGCCCGATCGGGTTCGCGCATGGCTTCTGCACCCTGTCGGACGTCGCTGACGTGATCTACAAGCAGAGCAACTACTTCGACTCTGAGATCGACCGGGGAATCAGGTACGACGATCCCGAGGTGGGGATCGCGTGGCCCGAGGACCTCGAGCTGATCCCTTCGCAGCGGGACGCGGCGGCGCCGCTTCTGCGGGAGGTGGCGGACGAGTTGCCGTTCGTGTACGCCGGTCCTCCGGCGCCATAGGGGCGAGGTCCTAGCGGGGCTGCTCTCCGATTGCGCTACCGTCCCGGCCCCGGCAGCAGCCGAGTGTCGCTCACGGAGACGAGCGCAGACGCCGGTCCGGGTCTCAGACGATGCAGGAGCAACGGATCCTGATCATTGGCGCCGGCCCGTGCGGCTTGGCGTGTGGGCGTGAGCTCAGCCGGCTCGGCTGCGAGGACTGGCTGATCCTCGAGCGCGCCGATCACCCGGGCGGCCTCGCGTCCTCGGTCGTCGACCGTGCGGGCTTCACTTGGGACCTGGGGGGCCACGTCGTCTTCAGCCACTACAACGCCTTCGATGCCCTCCTCGAGGAGGTGATGGGGGCCGAGATTCTCAGCCACGATCGGTCTTCCTACGTGCGCTTCGGGGGTCGCTGGATCCCCTATCCGTTCCAGAACAACCTTCGGTATCTGCCCGAGGACCTCGTCGCCGAATCCCTGCAGGGGCTGAAGGACGCATCCGGCGGCACGCCAGACATGGACTTCGCCACCTGGATGCGGGCGACGTTCGGCCGAGGGATCACGCGCCTGTTCATGGAGCCGTACAACCACAAGGTGTGGGCGACGGCGCCCGAGCGGATGGCGTCGAGCTGGATCGCCGAGCGAGTCGCCGTGATCGACTACGAGCGGGCGCTAGACAGCGTCCGCAACGGGAACGACGACGTGGCGTGGGGGCCGAACAACCGGTTCGTGTTCCCCGCCGCCGGCGGCACTGGTGAGATCTACCGGCGCCTGGCCGCAAGGTTCGAGCGTCAGATTCGCTACTCAGAGGAAGTCGTGGAGATCGACGCCGCGCGCCGGTCGGTGCGGATCGGCTCGGGCGAGGAGCTGCGGTACACGTCGCTCGTCTCGACGATGCCGCTGGATCTGCTCGTGGCGTCGCTGGCGGACTGTCCGCCGGAGGTGCGCGGCGCTGCGGCGCAGCTCCGCCACAACGGCGTCTACATGGTCGGGGTCGGCTATCAGACGCCGCTCGCCGACGAGAAGTCGTGGATGTACTTCCCGCAGGACGACGCTCCCTTCTACCGCGCGACGAACTTCGCCAAGTACTCCGCCGAGAACGTTCCCGGCGGAGACACGGCTAGGTTCTGCGCGTACATGACGGAGACCTCCTACTCGCCGGAGAAGCCGGTGTCCGGAGCGGACCTCAGAGAGCGCGTCGAGGCTGGGCTTCGGGCAAGCGGGGTGGTCGACGGGCGCCCGGCGATCGCTTCGGTTCACCTCGAGGACATCCCCTACGCGTATCCGGTCCCCACGCTCGAGCGGGACGCGTCGCTGTCGACGATCCAGCCATGGCTGCGACAGCACGAGATCCTCTCCCGCGGCCGCTTTGGCTCATGGCGCTACGAGGTCGGCAACATGGATCACGCCGTGAAGATGGGCATCGACGCCGCCCGTCAGCTCGTCCTTGGCGAGCCCGAGGAGCTCCTGCCCGACAGCGATCTCACCGCGAGCGTGGCGCTGCAGTCGTAGCGCCGACGAGCCCCCGGGCGCACGGTCCAAAGCACGGCCAATAATCGCCCGAGATCCATGCTCCGCGTCGATACGCGGGTACTTCCGCCGCTTTCACGCCGTGGAAGCGGCGCTTACTGACCTTGCTCAGCGAGCCTGCAGATCCCCGAGCGTGAACCCCGGCTCGGTCTCGAACTCCTTTGCGAGCCTGGCGCGGAATGTCGAGTAGCGCCGCCGCGCCTCGCTGCGGCGGCCGGCCGCCAGCAGGACGCGCAGGAGCTCTCGGTGGACGTCGCTGTCGAAGGGCTCGAACTCCGCCAGGCGCCCCAGCTGCTTGATCGCCGCCTCGCGGTCCGAACGGGCCA
>DATKFF010000296.1:0-5471 GCA_035511595.1 Solirubrobacteraceae bacterium
TTCCTGCGCGTCAACCGCGCCCGCGCGCGGATCAAGGTGCTGATCGACAAGGTCGGGATCGACGAGTTCCGCCAGATGGTCGAGCAGGAGCTCGAGGGCGACTGGGTGGCCGAGCGCGACTTCTCGCTGGACGAGATCCTGTTCGAGCACGACGAGGAGGCGAACGCGCCGGCGCCGTCCGAGACCTACACGACGCCCAACGGCGATAGCCGTGAGTTCGACCATTTCGTCGAGTCAAACGTCACGGCACAGCGCCAGCGGGGCTTCTCGACCGTCGAGGTCAAGATCAACCGCGGCGATCTCGTCCCGGAGGAGCTCCGCGCCCTCGGCCAGATCATGCGCGAGTACACCGGTGGCTACGCGCGCACCACCGTGCAGCAGAACCTCGTCCTGCGCTGGGTCCGTGACGAGTCGATCCACGAGCTGTGGCGTCGCCTCGGCGAGCACGGCCTGGCGGACGCGGGCGCGGGCGAGATCACCGACGTCGTCAGCTGCCCCGGCACGGACTCCTGCAAGCTCGGGATCACGAGCTCGATGGGGCTGAACGCGGCGGTCCACGAGCGGCTCGTGCAGATGCAGCTCAGCGACGAGCTGACTCGCCAGATCCACATCAAGATGAGCGGCTGCCCCAACGGCTGCAGCCAGCACCACATCGCCAGCATCGGCTTCTACGGCGCCTCGTTCAAGGTCGGTGAGCGCACGGTGCCCGCCTACATCCCGCACATTGGCGGCGCCTACGAGGGGGGCGAACCGCGCTTCGGCCACCGGCTCAAGGCGCGGCTCCCGGCCAAGCGTGTACCCGAAGCGGTCGAGCGCTGGGTACGCTTCTACGAGTCCGAGCGCAACGACGGCGAGGAGTTCAACGCGTTCGTCGACCGCGTCGGGACGCAGGAGTTCGAGGCACGGGTGAAGGATCTGACGATGCCGATCGAATTCAACCTTGAGAACATGAGCCTCTTCATCGACTGGAGCAAGAACTCGCCGTTCGAAGTCCAGCGCGGCGAAGGAGAGTGCGCGGTCTGAGCGATGCCGGTAACGAGTCCTGAGATTCCGCAGAGCGCCTCCGCCGAGGAGGCGATCGCGTACGCGGTCGAGCGCTTCCACCCGCGGCTGACGATGGCCTGCTCGTTCCAGAAGGAGGAGTCGGTGCTCGCGCACATGCTCACCTCCGTCTGCCCCGACGCACGTGTGTTCACGATCGACACGGGAGTGCTGTTCCCCGAGACACTGGCCACCTGGAAGGCGTTCGAGGAGCGCTTCGCCCTCAACGTCGAGGTGTTCGACGCCAGCAGCCCGGACCAGCCGTGGACGCTCGCGCGCTGCTGCGGCGAGGCGAAGGTCGACGCGCTCGGGCGCGCGCTCGAAGGCGTCGAGGCGTGGATCACCGGGATCCGGCGTGAGCAGGCCGGCGCGCGCGCGCGGTCGAGCAAGCTCGAGCGCGACGAGGCCCGTGGGATCTGGAAGGTCAACCCGCTCGCGGACTGGACCGAGAAGGACCTGTGGCGCTACATCCACAAGCACGACCTGCCCTACAACCCGCTCCACGACCAGGGATACGCATCGATCGGCTGTGCGCCGTGCACCCAGCCGGGCTCCGGCCGCGAAGGCCGCTGGGCCGGCCTCGACAAGACCGAGTGCGGGATTCACGAGTAGAGGCCCCGGCCGGATGAACCCCGTCCACTACGAGCTCTCCTACCTGGAGACGCTCGAAGCCGAGTCGATCCACATCTTCCGTGAGGTCGCCGCGGAATTCGAGCGGCCCGTGCTCCTGTTCAGCGGCGGCAAGGACTCGCTGGTGCTGCTGCGGCTGGCCGAGAAGGCGTTCCGGCCCGGCCGTTTCCCGTTCCCGATCATGCACGTGGACACCGGCCACAACTTCCCCGAGGTGATCGAGTTCCGCGACCGCCTGATCGACGAGCTCGGGGAGCGGCTGATCGTCGCCAAGGTGCAGGACTCGATCGACGCCGGCCGCGTCGCCGAGGAGACCGGCCCCCGCGCCTCCCGCAACCGCCTGCAGACGGTCACCCTGCTGGACGCGATCGCCGAGCACGGCTTCGACGCCGCCTTCGGCGGAGCCCGCCGTGACGAGGAGCGCGCGCGCTCCAAGGAGCGCGTGTTCTCGTTCCGTGACGACTTCGGCCAGTGGGACCCGAAGTCCCAGCGCCCCGAGCTGTGGGCGCTGTACAACGGCCGGATCCGCAAGGGCGAGCACGTCCGCGTGTTCCCGATCTCCAACTGGACCGAGCTCGACGTGTGGCAGTACATCGTGCGTGAGCGGCTCGAGGTGCCATCGATCTACTTCGCCCACAACCGCCAGGTGTTCGAGCGCGACGGGATGCTGTACGCGATCAGCGACCACGTCGAGCTGATCGACGGCGAGACCCCGTATCAGACCTCCGTCCGCTACCGGACGGTCGGCGACATGACTTGCACCGGCGCGGTCCGCTCGACCGCGACGACACTCGACGAGGTGATCGCCGAGATCGCCGCGACGCGCATCACCGAGCGCGGGGAGACGCGCGCCGACGACCGCGTGACCGAGGCCGCGATGGAGGACCGTAAGCGCGAGGGCTACTTCTAGTGCCCCGCGAGGAACGCTGATGCCCGGCGCCGCGACCAACGGCCGCGCGACCCGCAGCCGTCCCACCGAGCTCCTCCGGATCGCCACCGCCGGCTCGGTCGACGATGGCAAGTCGACGCTGATCGGCCGGCTGCTCTACGACTCCAAGCAGGTGCTCACCGATCAGCTCGAGCACGTGATCGAGACGTCGCAGCGGCGCGGCGACGGCTACCTCAACCTGGCGCTGCTGACCGACGGGCTACGGGCCGAGCGCGAACAGGGAATCACGATCGACGTCGCCTACCGCTACTTCCAGACCAAGCGCCGCAAGTTCATCATCGCCGACACACCGGGGCACGAGCAGTACACCCGCAACATGGTCACGGGCGCCTCGACCGCGGACCTGTCGGTGATCCTCGTCGACGCGCGCAACGGCGTCTCCGAGCAGACCCGCCGCCACGCGCACATCGCCTCGCTGCTGCGGATCCCGCACCTGGTCGTGTGCGTCAACAAGATGGACCTCGTCGACTGGGACGAGGCGGTGTTCGACCGGATCGAGGACGAGCTGACCGACTGGGCCGCGCGACTGGACATCTGGGACATCACCTTCATCCCGATCTCGGCGCTGCACGGCGACAACGTCGTCGACCGCTCCGAGAACATGAGCTGGTACAACGGGCCGCCGCTGCTCTACCACCTCGAGCACGTCGTGATCTCGACCGACCGCAACCTCACCGACGTGCGCTTCCCGGTCCAGTGGGTGATCCGCCCGAACGACGACGCCCACCACGACTACCGCGGCTACGCGGGCCAGGTCGCCGCGGGCGTGCTGCGCCCCGGCGACGAGGTGATGGTTCTGCCCAGCGGCCAGCGCACGCGGATCGCCGCGATCGACACCTACGAGGGCGAGATCGACGCCGCCTTCCCGACGATGTCGGTCACGCTGCGCTTCACGGACGACCTCGATGTCTCCCGCGGCGACATGGTGGTCAACGCGGACGATCCGGCGGTGCCAGGACGCGAACTCGACGCGATGGTCTGCTGGATGAGCTCGACGCCGCTGCGCCCCGGGGGTCGCTACGCGGTCAAGCACACGACGCGTTCGGTCCGGGCGGTCGTCGAGGAGCTCGAGTACCGGATCGACGTCAACACGCTCGATCACGTCCAGACGCCCGAGCTGGCGCTCAACGAGATCGGCCGTGTGAGGCTGCGCTGCAGCGCGCCCGTGATGGTCGACCGCTACCGGCGTAACCGCACGGTCGGCAGCTTCATCCTGATCGACGAGACGACCAATGACACGGTCGGCGCCGGCATGCTGGTGCACGCGTCGAGTAGCTAGCCGGGGATTCCGGCGGCGGGTTCACGCGCCGTCGGTAAAGTCCCGCGCCGTCAATGTTCTCGAAGATCCTGATCGCCAACCGCGGGGAGATCGCGATCCGCATCATCCGCGCCTGCGAGGAGCTGAGCGTCGCGACGGTCGCCGTCTACTCCGAGCTGGACCGCGACGCCCCGCACGTGCGGCGCGCCGACGAGGCGTTCCTGCTCGGTCCCGGTCCCGCCAGCGAGAGCTACCTCTCGATCGAGAAGCTGCTCGAGGTGATCGAGCGCTCCGGCGCTGAGGCCGTGCACCCGGGGTACGGGTTCCTCGCCGAGAACGCCGCGTTCGCGTCCGCGCTCGAGGAGCGGGGGGTCACATTCATCGGCCCGCCGGCCTCGGCGATCGAGGCGATGGGCTCGAAGACCCGCGCGCGTGAGCTGATGGCCAAGGCCGGCGTCCCGATCGTTCCGGGGACGACCGAGCCGGTGGCGACGATCGAGGACGCGCGGAAGGTGATCGACAAGACGATCGGCTACCCGGTCGCGGTCAAGGCAGCCGGTGGCGGCGGCGGCAAGGGCTTCCGCGTCGCGGAGTCCGAGGACAAGCTCCAGGAGGCGTTCGAAGGCTCCGCCCGGGAGGGCGAGAAGTTCTTCGGCGACCCGACCGTCTACCTCGAGCGCTACCTGCCCGACCCGCGGCACGTCGAGGTGCAGGTGCTCGCCGACAAGCACGGCAACGTGATCCACCTAGGTGAGCGCGACTGCTCCGTCCAGCGCCGGCACCAGAAGCTGATCGAGGAATCGCCTGCCCCCGCTGTCGACGAGCAGCTGCGCGCCAAGATCGGCAAGATCGCGACCGAGGCCGCCGCGGCGGTCTCCTACACCGGCGCAGGGACGATCGAGGGGCTGCTCCAGGAGGGCGAGTACTTCTTCCTGGAGATGAACACCCGCGTCCAGGTCGAGCACCCGGTGACCGAGCTCGTCACCGGGATCGACATCGTCAAGGAGGGGATCCGCGTCGCCGCCGGCGAGCCGCTGTCGATCTCCCAGGACCAGCTCGAGCTTCGCGGCCACGCGATCGAATGCCGGATCAACGCCGAGGACGCGAGCAAGAACTTCGCGCCGGCGCCGGGGGCGATCGGCGGCTACGTCGAGCCCGCGGGCCCGGGCGTCAGGGTCGACTCCGGGGTCGAGGCGGGCTCGGAGATCACGCCGATGTACGACCCGATGGTCGCCAAGCTGATCGTCTGGGACGTCGACCGTGTGCAGGCGACCGCGCGGATGCTGCGGGCGCTCGCGGAGTACCGGATCGAGAACCTGAAGACGCTGATCCCGTTCCACCAGGCGTTGCTTCAGACGTCGCAGTGGGCGAACGCCGAGACCTGCCGGGACCTGATCGAGGACCGCGAGTGGCTGAAGACGCTCGCCTTTCCGAAGCCCGAGGCGCCGGCGGAGGCGGAGGCCGAGGACGAATCGGTCGAGCAGTCCTACACGGTCGAGGTGTCGGGCAAACGGTTCGACGTGCGCGTGATCGGGCCGCCGCTGGCCGGCGCCGCGGTCAACGGCTCAGCCCCCGCCGGGGCCGTCGCCGCCC
>DATKFF010000297.1:0-2771 GCA_035511595.1 Solirubrobacteraceae bacterium
CAGGTTCCACACGTCGTCGCTGTTGATCCGTTTCGCCGAGAACTGCTCGACGAGCACATCGCCGTCGAGTAGCGCGACGGCGACGGCGTAGGAGGCGTTCATCTGAGCGCCGATCACCTCGAGCGGGCGCTCGGCCTTCCACCCGCCATGCGAGTAGGCCGCTTCGGCCATATCGATGTCGATCCGCTCGATCTCGCTCACGCTCACCTCGGGGCGGAGCTTGAGCGCGGCGTCAATCGCGGCGTGCAGCAGCCCCATCGCCGCGTACGCCTTGATGGTGATCCGTTCGGTCTGCCAGACCGTGCCGAGACCGGCGTAGATCTGCTCGGGGTAGGTCCGATGGCCCTCGCCGAACGTGGACAGCCAGCCGCCGTACTCCCGCTCGAACACGCGCTTGATACCCACATAGCCTGCCGCGGCGAGCGCCGCGGCGACCAGGCCGTCGCGCGACGCAAACCCGTGCTGCATGCGTTTGACCATCGACTCATACATCGCCGACATCAGCCCGCCGGACTGCGTCGCCGCAATCCCGAGGGCGTCCTCGAACCTGGCTGCGTCGAGCCCGTACAGGCACCCCACCGAGGCGGCCGCCGCCAGCGGACCGAAGACAACGCCCGAATGCCAGCCTCGCGAGAGCATGTCCAGCCCACCCAGCGCCAAGCCGACCCGCGGCCCGGTCTCGTAGCCGAGAATCGCGCCAAGCAGCAACCGCTCCCCCGAAACGCTGCCGACATCGGGGGCCGCAGCGAGCATCGCCGGCAGCACCAGCGAGTTGCTGTGCAAAGGCGCTTCAGGGTGGAAGTCGTCGAGCTCGAACCCCTGGATGAAACTTGAGTTCAGCATCGCCGCGGACTGGGGGCTGGTGGTCCGCTCGCCCCATCCGACCAGTACCCCCGACCCAGCCGGGTCGAACGCGAGCACACCGTCCACGCCGATGCGAGAGACCGGCAGTTGCGCGCCCACAAGCGCGCACCCGACACCATCAAGAAGCAGGTACTTGGCTCGCTCCCGAACGCTAGCGGGGACATCAGTCAGCGTCGTCGCAGAGAGCCAGGTCGCCAGGCGGCCCGTGGGGCCGGCAGGATCGGTTGCTGCGCGGCCGGCGTCGGCCGCGTCCGACGAGGTCACGCTAGAAGTAGCAGTCGTGCTCATGATGATCTCCCGAGTAGTCGTTCACAGGGGCGTGGAGGCAAGTGTCATCGGCGCTTGCCGCGCTCGCATCCGGCAAGTGGACAGTCCAGGTGGACAATCAAGGTGGACAGTCCGCGTGGGCGGTCGTGGCCAGTGGTCGGACGCCTTACGTGCACCCTCTGCGGCGCACGCGGTGCGCGGGACACCTGGTCGGCGCTCTGTCGTCAGACGGTCGGCGCGTCGCTTGGCGTTCGCGCGAGGGCTCCGTCGAGCTGGCCGCGCGAGTTGATGTCGAGCTTGGTGAACACCTTCTGGAGGTGGTATTTGACCGTGCGTGGACTGATGAACAGCCTGGCCCCGATTTCCGGGTTCGACAATCCGTCCCGGGCGAGCCGCGCGATCTGGGCCTCCTGGGGGGTGAGCTCGTCGCGGGTCTCGACAATCCGCTTGCGGACAGTCGCGCCAGTGGCCAACAGCTCGCGCCTGGCCCGGTCGGCGAATGCCCCGAGGCCCATCGTCCCCAGCATCTCGTGGGCGGTGTGCAGCTGCTCGCGTGCGTCTATTCGCCGGCGCTCGCGGCGCAGCCACTCGCCGTAAAGGAGGTGGGCGCGGGCGAGGTCGACCCGGGCGCGCGTATGTTCCAGTCGTTCGATCGCCTCGCGATAGAGGCTTTCGGCCGAATCGCCCTCGGTCAGTAGCGCGCGCGCTCGGGCCTCGAGGCCGAGCGCCCACTCGGTGCCGCTCGCGCGGGTCTGCTCGGCGAGTCGTTCGAGCGCGCTCTCGGCGAGCTGGAGCTCTTGGGACCTGACGGCCGCCTCGATCAGCTCCGGCAGCGCACCCCTCGGCAAACGGGTCACGACGGAGCGCCTCCCGGGGTGGCCGTGAGCGGCCAAGACCGCGTCGTACCGGCCGAGGCCGTTGTAGAGCACTCCGCTCACAAATTCATTGATCGCCAGCGCGAAACCCTCTCCCCGAGCGATAGCCTCGCGGACCGTCGTTTCGCTCAGCGCCAAAAACTCGGTCTCGCTACCTCGGAAAGCCGCAAGATAAAGCGGTGCGAACGTAACCTCGGCAATCCCGATCGCGTCCGTGATCGGGCTCAGCTCATCCAGCAGCGCTGCCGCGGAAGCCAGCTCGCCAGACACTACGTGCATCCAGCTCCGAGCGTGAAGGGCAAGCGGGAGCGCGCTCAGCGCCCCCGCATTCCGGCCGCGCTCCAGTTCACGGGTCGCGAGCAGGGTCACGTTCTCGTCGTCCCACAGATCCGACGCGACCCAGCATGCCAGCAAGAGCCAACGCGCCTCCTGCGGCGGCAGGCTGGCCTCACGTCCGAAAGCGATCACGGCCTCCTTCAACCATGGCGCCGCAGCCGCGTGTCCCTCGATCACGCGAAGGGCCAGGCCCCGGAGGAGGAGATCGGGCGGGCGCGGCGGCTGGGGCGGAGAGGGGGCCGCGAGTGCCGCTTCGCTCACCTCGACCAGACCCGCGCCTTCGGCCAGCCTGCCGGCGAACCGTGCTGCGAAGAGAGCCTCGAGATAGGTCGCGCGCGCCATGTCCTCGTCGACTGCTTCGAGCTCGCGGGCGGCGTTCAGCAGCAACGACGGCGCGTCGCCGCCGCGCCTGAGGGCGAACGCGATCTG
>DATKFF010000298.1:0-3942 GCA_035511595.1 Solirubrobacteraceae bacterium
CCCCGACCTCGGCGGCCTTCTGAAACGAGGTGATCGTCTCGATCCGGGCCGGGGCGACGCCGAGGTCGACGGCGAGCTGGACGTACTCCGGGCCGAACAGGTCGATGAATGCATCGATGCCGGCCGGCGCGGCTGCCGTCAGCCGCTCGGCGAGTCCGTGGCCGTACTCGATCGGGGTGACGCCGTATCCCCGTAGCCACTCGCGGTTGGCGGCCGAGGCGATTCCGAGGACGTTCGCGCCCCGGAGCCTCAGCAGCTGGACGACGAGCGAGCCGACGCCACCGGCGGCGGCGGACACCGCGACCGTGTCGTCCAGGCCGGCGCCGATCGCGCGGACCGCCGCGTACGAGGTCACGCCGACGACATAGAGCGACCCCGCCACCTCCCACGGCAGGCCGGCCGGCTTCTGGATCAGCTGCTCCGCGGGCACGACGACGTAGTCGGCCTGACTCGAGCGCACCCAGGACCAGCCCATCACCTCGTCGCCGGGCGAGAACGCCGTAACCCCGTCGCCGACGGCCTCGACGACCCCCGCGAGGTCGCTGCCCTGGCCGGACGGGAACGTCGCCGGGAACTGGGCGGCCGCCGCGCCGGAGCGGATCGAGGCCTCGCCGGGGTTCGTCCCGGCGGCGCGCATCGCGACGAGCACTTCGCCGGCGCCCGGGCGGGGAACCTCGACCTCCGCGATGTAGAGCACCTCGGGTCCGCCGTAGCGATCGAATCGAACCGCTCTCGCCATGCTCAGACCGTACTAGCGCATCTGCTGTTCACCCTGCAGCCAGGCGATCGTCGCCTCGAGGCCGGTCGGGTAGTCCACGCGCGGTTCCCAGCCGAGCACCTCTCGCGCCTTGTGGTTGCTGAAGTCCTGGTTGCGGCCCATCACGTGGACCGCCTGGCGCGATAGCAGCGGCGGCGTCTTCAGGCGGGTCGTCCTGCGCAGGAGCCGGTAGCCATGCTCGAGCGAGAAGCCGATCCCGTTCGCCATCCAGTACGGCATGCTCCAGCGGACCCGTGAGCACCCGAGTCCCTCGGCGAGACCGTCGGTGAACTCCCTCCAGGTGACGTCGAGGCCGTCGCTGACGTTGAACGCGTGGCCGGGGGCGTCCTCGTGTCGCAGCGCCAGGACGGCCGCGTCGATCAGGTTCTCCACGTAACAGAGGCCGGCGACCGCGCGGCCGCCGTCGACCAGCAGCATGTTGCCGCCGCGGATCGCTCGGGCCATCTCGCCGACGACCTCGGTCGAGCGAGGCCCGTAGACGGTCGCCGGGCGGAGGATGACGGCGCCGAGATCGTGCGCGGCTACCGCCCGCCGGACCTCGCCTTCGGCTCCCAGCTTCGTCTGCGCGTACCAATTCCGGAACCGCGCGGCCGTGTGCGTCTCGTCGACCGCCGCGACGCCCGGATAGCCGTAGACGTCAGTCGTGGAGAAGTGGATGAACCGCTGAACAGATGCGCCGACGGAGGCGGCCAGCAGGTTCTGCGTGCCCTCGACGTTGATCCGCGCGATCTCGTTCGTAGTCGCCCAGTCGGAGACGAGCGCGCCGCAGTGGAACACGTAGCGGCAGCCGTCGGTGGCGCCCGCCAGCGATCGCGCGCTCGTGAGGTCGCCGACGGCGATCTCGACGTCGAGCTTCTCGAGCAGCGAGGTGTCGCTGCTGGCGCGGACGAGGCAGCGCACCGGGTGACCTTCGCGCACCAGCCGCTCCGCAAGGTGGCCGCCGATGAATCCGGTCGCACCCGTGATCAGGCAGACGTCGTCACGATCCCGGTCGATCGCGCTGCCGCGAAACGACACCTCCTCGTTCACCGGGACCTCCTCCGAGGGCCTGCCACGGAGCCGCGCGGTCGCGATCTCACGCACCACCGACCAGTTCTTGCTCGCGGGACCGTGGCAGTCCGCCAGCACGCTGTCGAGCGCGTCCAGGAAGGTCTCCGCCTCCGACTCGGAAAGCGTCAGCGGCGGCAGCAGCTTGATCACGTCGTTCTTGCCGGAGGCCATCGTGATCACCCCGTGGTCGCGGTGCAGCGGGATCACGATCAGCTGGGGAAAGAGCCCCTCGCTCGCCATGTGGATCAGGCGCCAGTTCAGGCGATCGACGCGAGACCTCGGCGCGCACAGCTCGATCCCGATCATCAGTCCGCGCCCGCGGACCTCGCCGACCATCTCGTATCGCCGCTGGAGCTCGGCGAGCCCCTCGAACAGCCGAGTCCCGATCTCGGCGGTGTGCTCGACCAGTTCGTCGCGCTCGATGATCCGCAGCGTCGCCAGGCCAGCGGCCATCGACAGCCGGTTGCGGCCGTACGTCGACTGATGCACGTAGGAGCGTTCGAGCGTCCCCACCGCCCGCTGGAAGACCTCGCGGGTCGTGACCATCGCGGCGACGGGCATGTAGCCGCCGCTCAGGGCCTTGCCGACCAGCACCATGTCCGGCTCGAGCCCCCAATGCTCCAGCGCGAACCAGCTGCCGGTTCGTCCGAGCCCGGTCTGGATCTCGTCGAGGACGAACAGCGTTCCGTACCGCCGGCAAAGCTGCTGCGCCGCCTCGAGGTATCCGGCCGGCGGGAGCGTCACCATCCGTCCCTGGATCGGCTCGACGATGAACGCCGCAACGTCGCCGGCCCGCAGCTCTGCCTCGAGGCGATCGAGGTCCCCGAACGGGACGCGCCCACAGCCCGGGAGCAGCGGGCCGAAGCCCTCCTTGAAGAAGTCGTCGCCGACCAGCGACAGCGGACCCAGCGTGACCCCGTGAAAGCTCGAGTCGCAGGAGATCAGCCGCGGCCGCCCCGTGGCCGCTCGCGTGAACTTCATCGCCGAGTCCACCGCCTCGGCGCCCGTGCTCGTGAAGAACACGGCGTCGAGCCCAGGTGGCAGACGGCGTGAGAGCTCCTCCGCGAGCATCCCTGCGAGCGCCGAGTAGTGGATCTGCACGCCGTCGACCAGGTCCGCATCGAGCGTCGCCCGCAGGACCTCCCGCACGTCCGGGTGGTTGTGGCCGAGGCTCGCGAAGCCCTCGCCGGAGTGGAAGTCGAGATACCCCCTCCCCGCGCTGTCGTAGAGGTAGGAGCCCCGGGCCGAGACGTAGTCCCTGTCGAAGCCCAGGATCCGCAGGACGTCGACCAGCGACCGGTCGAGATGGCGAGAAGCCAGCTCCAACGTCGTCTCGCCGCGCGCTCTGGCGTCGGCCACGACGTCGAGCGGGTCCTCGGCGCGGATGAGTTCGGGCTCAAAGGTCATGCGATTCAGGGCAGGAGGGTATGCGAGCCCGACCGTGGGGGACGCCGACACCCACGTTTGGGGGAGCTGCGCTTGTGTCGCCGGGCGCTAACCGCGCGGGCGAATCGCGTCGATCACGAGGTCGAGGTGCCGGCGCCAGTCAAAGTCCGGCCTCGGCGCCATCGTCGTGCATACGCCGCACATCAGCATCGCGATGTCGGTCGCGCGGATATCGGGACGGATCGTCCCGGCGCGGCGCGCACGTTCGAGCAGCTCTTCGGTGGCGGCGATCAGCTCCTCCTGCTCGGCCTTCGCCTCGGTCCAAGCCTGCTGGCCGGCGTTTGCGATCGCGAACTGGATGCCGGCGTCCTCCGCTGCCAGCGCAGCGTTGCCGCGCATCAGATCTTCGAGCACCTCGAACGGCTCGCCGTCGGCCTCGAGTGCCGCGCGTCCGCGTTCCGTGAACACCACGAACTTCAGGCGGACCAGCTCGGCGAGCAGCGCCTCCTTGGTGGGGAAGTGCCGGTAAACGGTGCCGACGCCGACCTCCGCGTGGCGCGCGACGTCGTCGATCTGCGCCTCGGCGCCGCAGTCTGCGAACACCTGCCGTGCGCTGTCGAGGATCCGCTCTCGATTACGGCGGGCATCGGCGCGAAGTGGCCGATGAGTTTCGCTCGCGTGTTGGGTCTCAGTTGTGGTCACGGAATTTTCACCCGGGTCCCTTGACA
>DATKFF010000299.1:0-21254 GCA_035511595.1 Solirubrobacteraceae bacterium
GCGCTCGCGCTGGCGGTGTTCGGCCTGGTGCTGATGCTCACCCGCTCGCTTCCAGGCGAGCGCCGGGGAGCGGTGGTCGCCGGCTCGATCGCGCTCGCCGGGCTCATCATCAACTTCATCCTGATTGCCGCGGGGATCGACGACCTCCTCACCCGGAACGTGATCTCGCTGTGGGTGCCGGCGACGGTCGCGGTTGCAGGCGGGTTCGCCGCCGCCCGTGCCCGGCTCCCCGGCCTCCTTGCCGCGGTGGCGTTGTGCGCGATCGGGGCGGGGACAGCGATCGCCATCGCCAACGACCGCAGCTTCCAGCGACCGGACTGGCGCGGGGTGGCGCGGCTGCTTGGCGCGCAGCCGCGGACGGACAGCCCCGGGCGAGCGATCCTGATCCAGCACTACCGGGACCTCCTCCCGCTGTCGCTGTACATGCCGGGCCTGCGATTCATGCCTCGGCGCGGCGCGCGGATCACCGAGCTCGACGTGATCACGTTCACCGCGCCGCGCAGCGCCGGCTTCTGCTGGTGGGGTTCGGCGTGCAACCTATGGCCCTCGAGGATGCAGGCGAGCTACGCGCTCCCGGGTTTCCGCGTGTCCTGGCGGCGGAGCAGCTATCAGTTCACGGTCCTGCGGATGGTCGCCACCGCGGGAGCCGTGAGGCTCACGCCTTCGGCCGTCTCCCGCGTCCTGCGGACGACGACCTTGCACCAGGACGATCTGCTGGTGCAGCGCTGAGCCTGCCGACCTCCGCGGGGCGCAGGCGCCGGTAGCGGCCAGGCTTCAGATCGCCCAGCTCGAGCGGCCCGAACCGCACGCGCTCGAGCCGCCTGACGCGGTGCCCGATGGCCTCGCACATGCGCTTGACCTGGCGCTTGCGCCCCTCGCGGATCGTCAGCTCGAGAACGTCCGGCGCGACCCGTCGCACACGCGCCGGGGCGGTCAACCCATCCTCGAGCTGGATCCCGTCGCGCAGCGCCTTCAGCTCGCGCTCGCGCACAGGTGGGTTCGCGATCTGCACGCGGTAGGTCTTCTCGACCTCGAAGCGGGGATGGGTGAGCCGGTTCGCGAGCTCGCCGTCGTTCGTCAGCAAGATCAGCCCGGTCGTGTCGGCGTCGAGCCGGCCGACCGGATACAGGCGGGAGTTCGCCGGGATCAGCGACACGACCGTCGGTCGCCCGTGCGTGTCACGCGCGGTCGAGACGACGCCCGCGGGCTTGTTCAGCGCGTACACGACCCGCTCGTCGGGCTGCTCCGCGGGCGCCCCGTCGACCGCGACCGCGTCGGCCGGGCCGACGTCGCGCGCCGGGTCGGTGACCACGGTCCCCCCGACGGTGACCCTACCGGCGCGGATGATCTCCTCCGAGCCTCGGCGGGAGGCGACTCCGGCGGAGGCCAGATATTTGGCGAGGCGCATGCGCCCGCGAACGATATGGCGCGCCGGTGCCGGGGTTTGAGCGCCTAGCCTCTGTGGCATGGACTTCGACCTTCTCGACCGGACGCTCGTCGAGCTGGGCGAGCCCGCGTTCCGTGCCCGCCAGATCTGGCGATGGACGGCGCATGGGACGGCGTCGTTTGAGGCGATGACCGACCTCCCCCGGCGGCTGCGCGCGGAGCTCGAGGAGCGCGTGCCGTTCTCGACGCTGGCCGTCGTCGAGGAGGCGCGCGCGCGTGACGGCACCGTGAAGGCGCTGTTCCGGACCGCCGACGAGCGCCCGGTCGAGGCGGTCCTGATGCGCTACCGCGACGGACGCCGGTCGCTGTGCCTGTCCTCGCAGTCGGGTTGCCCGCTGACGTGCACGTTCTGCGCGACCGGGCAGATGCGCTTCGCCCGCAACCTGACGAGCGCCGAGATCGTCGATCAGGCCCTGTACTTCCGCCGCATCGAGGAGGTCGACCACGCCGTGTTCATGGGGATGGGCGAGCCGATGATGAACCTCGACGCCGTGCTGGCGGCGTGCGGCCGGCTTCCGGATCTCGGGATCACCTCACGCCGCACCGCGATCTCGACCGTCGGGTGGATCCCGGGAATCGAGCGCCTGACGGAGGACCCCAGGCCGCTGCGGCTGGCGCTGTCGCTGCACGCCGCCGACCCGGCGCTGCGCTCCGAGCTGATGCCGGTCAACGACCGCTATCCGCTACCGGACGTGCTCGAGGCGTGCCGGTCGCACTACGCGCGCAAGCGCCGCATGGTGTTCGTCGAGTACGTGATGCTCGCCGGTGTCAACGACTCGCACGTTCAGGCCGTCCAGCTCGCCGACGCGCTCGACCCCGCCGTCTTCAAGGTCAACCTGATCCCCTACAACCCGACCGGCTCGGGATTTGACGGCTCGAGCCCGAAGGCGATCGAGGCGTTCCGCTCGGAGCTCGAGCACCGCGGTCTGCGCGCGACCGTCCGGCTCACGCGTGGCCGCGAGATCGACGGTGCCTGCGGTCAGCTCGCCGCGCGAGCGGCCGGTTAGCGGGTTCGCGAGCCGTGGGCCTCGGCGAGCCGCTCGGCGGCCCGCCATGCGAGCGCCTCGATCGTGAGCGTCGGGTTGTAGCCGCCGGCGGTCGGGAACACCGAGCCGTCGATCGCGTACAGGTTCGGAATCCCGTGGAAGCGCTGCTCCGCGTCGACGACGCTCGTGTCCGGATCCGAGCCCATCCGCATCGTCCCCATCTGGTGGTTGACCAACCCCCCGATCGGATCGGGGGCCGAGCGGCCCGGGCCCCTGGTGGCGGTCCCCCCCGGCCCCGGCTGTGGGATCGACGTGCTGGCGGCGAACGGGATCACGGTCTCGGTCGACTGGGCTCCCATCGCGGTCAGGATCTGGGCGAGCTTCGGGACCACCTGGGCGGCGACGTCGTAGTCGTTGGGGTGATGCTCGTAGGTGATCCGCGCCACCGGGAACCCGTACACGTCGGTCACGGTCGGGTCCAGATCGACCATGTTGGTCGGCACCGGCGGGTCCTGACCGTTCATCGTCAGCCACTGGGTGTGGCCGAAGGTGTTGGACATGACCTGCTTGTGGGCGGCGCCCCAGCCGGAGAACTTCGCGGTCGCGATCATCCCGCCCGCCCCGAGCGGGTAACCCGAGGAGGGCCCGACCGTCTGGATGTTTCCGTAGCCGAACGCGGGCGTCTGCGGATCGGGCCCGAGGTACATGTCGTCGAGGCACCGCATGCTCCAGAAGCCGCGGTAGTAGTCGATCCGCTCCGAGAAGAAGCCGATCCCGCCCGGATAGTGGTGGACCATCAGATGCCTTCCGACGACGTCGAAATTCACCAGGTCCTGCGGGAGCTCTGAGAGCAGCACCAGCCGCGGCGTGTCGACCGTCGAGCACGACAGCACGATCACGCGCCCGGCGACGGAGCGCGCGCGGCCGTTCGCGTCGAGATACTCGACCGCCCTCGCCTTCCCGTGCTTGTCGATCACCACGCGGTAGGCGTAGGAGTCCGGGCGGATCTCGAGCCTGCCGGTGGCGAGCGCCTTGCGCAAGGCCGTCACGCGCATGTCGTTCTTGGCCTCGATCGGGCAGCCGTGGCTCGAGCAGAACCCGCAGTATGAGCACCCGGGACGTCCGTCACGCCCGAGGTTGTTGATCGCCACCGGAGTCGGGTACGGATGTAGGCCCAGTCCGGCCGCGGCCTGCTCGAACAGCGCCGCTCCGTAGTTCGGAGGATGGCCGGGCATCGGGTAGCCCTCGCCCCGCCATTCCGCTCCCGGGACCGGGGCTCCCGGTCGCGGCTGGCCGCGAAGCTGCCCACCGGCGACCCCGATCAGACGCTCGGCCTTGGTGTAGTAGGGCGCCAGCTCTTGATAGCCGAACGGCCAGTCGACGATCTCGGCGCCGTCCAGCGGCCCCCAGTAGGAGAGCGCGCGGAAGTCCTCGGGCCGCAGCCGGAACGAGACCGCACCGTAGTGGACGGTGCCCCCGCCGACGCAGCGGCTGATCCCGAGGATCCGCCCGACGACCAGGTGCTCGCCGTCCTCGGCGCGGTTGCGGAACGTGCGCGGTTCGATCAGCGGGTCCTCCTCGATGAAGTTGCGATCGCCGAACCGCAGTTCGTCGTCCCCGTAGTGCTCGGGCGTCAGCCACGGCCCCTTCTCGAGCACGCACACCTTCGCCCCCGCCTTCGCCAGCACGTACGCGGCGATCCCGCCGCCCGCGCCGGAGCCGACGATCACGACATCGTATGGCGCGGCGCGCTTGGCCTTCACCGCAGCTTCGCGTACGGGTTCACGGTCGAGGCGCTGAGCGCCCACCAGTCGACGCAGCCGGCGTAGAACGAGTCGCCGTCGCTGGGACACGCCTGGCCGGAGTTGAAGCCCGCGCCGTAGCCGATCGCGTTCTGCTGGGCGCTGGCGGACTCGGTCGCTCCGGCGACGTCGACGTCCAGGTACACGCCGTCGATCCGGCGGCCGGCGCGGCTCAGGTACCACGGGCCGATGTAGTACGGCCCCTGGATCGCGGTGTGGACGAAGTGCACCGTGTCGGTGACGTAGCCCGAGGCGAGGTGCAGGTCGAGCACACCGATGATCTGCTCCTGGACAGACCCCGACGGGGCGAGCAGCTTGTCGTTGGTGAAGTTCTTGGTGTTAGGGCTGTGGTCGATCGGATCGACCGTGTAGCCGAGGTTCTCCGAGGCGAGCCGGTAGAAGACGTGACCGCGGGCGTAGTAGCTCGGCGGGCTGTTGGACTTCGGGATCTGCGCGAAGTCGATGAACAGCCGCCGGCAGCCGGGGCACAGGGTCGGCGTCCGGATGCCGATCCTGACGAGGCCGGTGGCGCTGCGCTTGAAGCCCGAGCGACGGCATGCCGGGTCGCGCCCCGTGTCGGTCGCCCCGACGCCGCCCGGCGTGTACTCGGCCACGTCCGGCTTGATGCAGAACGCCTGGGCCGGCTGGTAGTAGCGCCAGTTGGCGGTGACGTCGCGAATCGGACCCATCGCGTCGTACTCGAAGGACGGCGACGGCGTGGCGGCGGCGGGCAGCAGTGGGTCCGTGGAGCCACGAGCCGTGGCGGGCCCGACGACGCTCAGCAGCGCGACGATCAGCGCCCACCGTCTCACGTTGGGCCCTTTCCCGGCAGTGCCATTTCCTCCGGGGCGTAGCCGCCGTACACGTTCCACGGCGCGTTCCTGGGACCGATCCGCGGGAACCTCACACCATGTACGTCGCCGGCGTAGCCGAATGCCTGCCACGACTTGTACGCGCGGTTGCCCCCGTACACGGGATGGGCGTAGACGCCCTCCATCGTGTGGTTGTAGAGCGCGGCGAAGAAGTCCGTGCCCTGGTCGTCGAGCGCGGTCAGGATCGCGTCCTGGAGCGCTGGTGGTGCGGCGGCGAAATTGCCGCCGGCCATCTGGTCGAGCTGCGCGAGCCCCTGCGCGTAGACGGCTCGCAATCGTTTGACCTCACGCGACCAGCCGATCCGCTTGACCCGGGAGAGCCGCTGGAAGCGGCCGAACCGGGAGCGGACCGGGCCACCGGCGTAGATCTTTCCGACGCCGGCCAGCAGCGTGAGGATGTAGGCGTCGGCGCCGACATCGGCCGCCGACCAGTCGTCAGGGCCCTGCGCGGGGACGATCCGCGCCACGGCCGCTCGCAGCGTCTGCAGCTGGCCGCTGGCGAGCGCGGACGGCTTTGGCTGCGCCAGCAGCTGCGGCGGGACCGCCAGCGCCATCGCACCTGCGACGCCGACCTTCCCCGCCTCGGCCAGCGCCTGCCTGCGCGTGTAGTTGCGGAGGCCGATCATCGCCCGAACTCACCGGCAGGGCGCAGCACCGCCACCAGCAGGATGGCGCCCGCAAGCACAGCCGCTCCTCCACGCATCGACACCTCTCGGGCGGCAACATATCCCCAACCCGCCGAGCAGGCGCCGGTTGCCCGCGCGCGCTGGCCGAAGCTCAGCCGGCGGCCACCGAGCTACCGACCCGCGCGGCGCCGATCCGGGCGAGTGCCGCCCGGTGGCGCTTGGCGCCGCCGAGCAGGGCCGAGTCGAGCTGCGCGCGCTTGTACAGCCAGTGCACGTCGGCCTCCCACGTGAAGCCGATTCCGCCGTGCGCCTGGATCGCCGAGGCGGTGACCTCCCGGCCGCCGTCGGCGGCGGAGGCCGCGGCGAGCGCGCCGGCCTCAGGCAGGCGGTCGGGGTCGTCGTCGGCAGCCCACGCCGCGAAGTACGCCGCCGAGCGTGCGCTCTCGGTGTGCAGCAGCATCTGCGCGCAGCGGTGGCTGACGGCCTGGAAGGAGCCCACGGGGACACCGAACTGCTTACGGTCCTTGACGTACTCGAGCGTCATGTCAAGCGCGCGCTGGCAGACGCCCACGAGCTCGGCCGCAAGCGCCGCGCGGACGCGGTCGGCCGCGCCCGCGGCGAGCGCCTGGCCATCGCCGGCGACGGTCGCGAATCGGCGCGTCGGGTCGATCGACACGAGCGGCGAGACGTCGGCGTCGCCACGATCGAGCAGCAGCGCCTCGTCGCCGTCGAGCAGCACGATCACCGCCGCGTCGGACGCATCGGCCGCGAGCTCACGCGTTCCAATCCCGGCGGTGGCCTCGCCCGCGGCGAGTGCCGGCAGCCACCGGGACCGCTGCTCTGGGGTGCCGGTCGCCTGGATCACGGCCGCCGCGGTCGCGGTCGAGAAGAACGGCGTTGCCGCGCAGGCGTATCCGAGCTCCTCGAGCAGCACCGCGAGGCCGACGGCCCCGAGCTCCTGTCCGCCGTGCTCGGCGGACACCGCGATGCCCGGCCAACCGAGCTCCACCAGCTCGTTCCACAACGCCGGGTCGTAGGCGCCGGCCTCGGCGGCCTCGCGGACCTTGGCGAATGGCGAGCGCGACGCCAGAAGCTCGTTTGCGACGCGCTTGATCTCCTTCTGCTCGTCGTTCAGGTCGAAGTCCATGTCGTTCCTCCTAGCGTGCCTTCGGCAGGCCGAGCACCCGCTCGGCGACGATGTTCTTGAGGATCTCGGTCGTGCCGCCCTCGATCGTGTTGCCGCGGGCGCGCAAGAGCTCGTAGGCCCAGTGGTTGCCCGCGGTGAGCGCCTCGGGGCCGAGCAGGTCGGCCGCGAACTGGGTCAGCTGCTGGTTGGTCTCGGACCACATCCACTTGGTCAGCGAACCCTCGGGCCCCGGTTGGCCGTAGCGCTGGATCGCGGTCAACCCGCGATACGCGGTGAGGCGCAGCACCTCGGCCTTCAGGTGCAGCTCTCCGAGCTTGTCGGCGATCACGGCGTCGTCGAGCAGCCCGCGGCTGTCGGCCTCCACGTAGACCTGGTCCAGCACCTGTCGGAGGCGCACCTGGAGGAAGAACGCGAGCCCGGCGCGCTCGTTCATCAGCGTCGTCAGCGCGACCTTCCAGCCGTTGCCGACCCCGCCGAGCACGTTCTCGTCCGGGATCCGCGCCTCCTCGATGAACAGCTCGTTGAACTCGGCCTCGCCGGTGATCTGGCGCAGCGGCCGGACCTGGACGGCGTCCTGCTCCATGTCCATCAGGAAGTACGTCAGGCCCTTGTGCTTGGGCGCCTCGGTGTCGGTCCGCGCGACCAGCATGCACCACTTCGAGTACTGCGCGCCGCTCGTCCAGACCTTCTGGCCGGTGACGACCCATTCGTCGCCGTCCTTCACCGCCCGGGTCTTCAGCGCTGCGAGGTCGGAGCCGGCCTCCGGCTCGGAGAAGCCCTGGCACCAGATCTCCTCGGCCGTCACGATCGGGGCCAGGAACCGGTCCTTCTGCTCGGGCGTGCCCCAGATCATGATCGTCGGGCCCGCCAGCAGCAGCCCGAGTGCGTTGGCGGGAAGCGGCGCGCCGGCGCGCGCGAGCTCCTCGAAGAAGATCGCCGACTGCGTCAGCGTCGCGCCGCGGCCGCCGAACTCGACCGGCCAGTGCACGGCGGCCCAGCCGCCGTCGGCAAGCCGCCGCTGGAAGTTGCGCCGCCACTCATACGCGGAGTCCTCGCCCGAGGGCATCTCCCCGGCGGGGTTCTCCGCCAGCCAGCCGCGCAGCTCGTCGCGGAACGCGGTCTCCTCATCGGTGAACGTCAGGTCCATGGTTCCTCCTTTGCGGCGAGCCGCACCGCGCAGCCCACCAAGACGTCTTCCAGTTCGATCGCGCGGCCGCCCGCACGCACGTGGGCGCGGGCAAGCTCCTGCACCCCCGCGGCCAGCAGGTACAGCGCGGCGTCCGGCGCTGTTGCGCCACCGCGGGCGAAGCTGGCCCCGTAGCGCCGGGCGAAGCGCCACATCGCCGCGTCGCGCTCGGCCGGCACCGGGGCCCATTCCAATAGGTAGACCTTCGCAAACTGCGGCTCCTCGTCGAGCGTCCGCAGATATGCACGCAGCCCGAGGCGCAGCTCCTCACGCCAGTCGCTCGCGTCCCGGATTGCCTCGCTGACGCGCTCGGCGAGGACGTCGAGCCCGAGCCGATAGGCGTCCGCGAGGCACGCTTCCTTTGACTCGAACAGCTCATAGAAGGTGCCCCGGGAGACTCGCGCGAGCTTGACGGCGTCGGCGACCGTGGCCGCCTCGTAGCCCTTCTCGGCGACGACGCGCACCATCGCATCGAGCAGCTTCGCGCGCTGCGGGCGCTCGCTCAGCAGCGGGCCCAGCTCCGGATGAGCGGTGACCAACGATCCGGCCATCGGGCGAATCGTACCTCAGAGGTACGGTGGATGTACTTCAGGGGTCCTGGGAGATTTCTTTCGCACAGAGCAAGAAATCGCCCAGATCGTCCTGGGCCCAGCCGCAGATCGCCCCGGGCCCAGCCGCCTACGCCCCGGCGCGCGCCTCCCCGGCCCGCATCAGCCGGTCGCGCAGCTCCGCCTCGACCTCCGGCGCCGGGTCGAACGCCGCCACCTCGGGCAGCTCGCCCAGCGACCCGAGGCCGAACAGCCGCAGGAACAGGTCGGTCGTGCGATACAGGACCGCGCCGAACTGCGAGCGGCCGGCCTCCTCGATCACCCCCCGCTCCAGCAGGGTCGTCGCGGCCGACTCGGCGTTGACGCCGCGGATCCTCGCGATCTCGGGCCGGGACACGGGCTGCAGGTAGGCGACGATCGCCAGCGTCTCGGCCTGCGCCGGGGTCAGCGGCGGGGTGCGCGGCTTTGCCAGCAGCTCGCGGGCGGCTGGCTCGGCGTCGGGATGGCTCGACAGCGCCCAGCCTCCCGCCAGCTCGCGCAGCACCAGCCCGCGACGCTCGAACTCGTAGTGCTCGCGCAGGCGCTCGAGCCCGCTGACGACCTCGTGCAGCTCGACGCCGGTGGCCTCGGCGAGCGCCGGCGCGGTCACCGGCTCGACGCTCAAGAACAGCAGCGCCTCGAGCGTCGGCTCCAGCTCGAGGCTCACGCCGAGAGCCTCTCGGCGCCGGCCGGCGCGGGCCGTGTCGCCTCGATCCGGATCTCATCGAACGGGCGCTGCTGGGTCCAGTCGAGCTCGCCCTGCTTGTAGAGCTCGAGCACCGCGAACAGCGTGACCGCGACCGTCACCCGGTCCGCGCGGGCGATCGCCTCGTCGAACGTGAAGCTGCCGCGCCGCAGCAGGTGCCGCAGATGCTCGAGCCGCTCGGCGACCGACACGCGCGGCGCCGGCATGTGGCGCACGTCGACCGGCTCGGGGCTCCGAAGAAGGTCGCCGACCGCCGCCGCCAGCGTCGCGGGGTCATAGACGGCGTGCGCGTCTGCGAGCGAGGCCCTGCGCAGGAACGCCGGCAGCGGCGCCGAGCGGAAGCGGTGACCTGACTCGGATGCGAGCCGCTGCGCCAGGTAGTTCGCGGCAGCCCGGTAGCGGTGGGCGTCGAGCAGCCGCGCGAGCAGCTCCTCGGCCGCCTCGCCCGGGTCGAGCTCGATCAGCTCCTCCTCCTCACCGGGCAGCAGCAGCCGCGACTTGAGCTCCAGCAGCGCCGCGATCAGCACCAAGAACTCCGTCGCCGGCTCGAGCTCGAGCTCGCCGCGCTGCTCGAGATGATCGATGTAGGAGATCACGATCTCGGCGAGGTCGACCTCGAGCAGGTCGACCTCCTCACGCAGGATCAGCGTCAGCAGCAGGTCGAACGGGCCCGCGAAGACGTCGAGGTCCAGCTCCAGCTCTGCCAGGCGCATCGGGTCAGGCTACTCGGCAGATCGGACCGGTCCAACCCCCATCGCCTGGCGGACGTCCACCAGCGTCTCGGAGGCGATCGCGCGTGCCTTCTCGGCCCCCGCGGCGAGGATCCGCTCGAGCGCCTGCTCGTCGCCGCGGAGCTCCTGGTAGCGCTCGCGGACCGGCGCCAGGTGGTCGACCACGGCGTCGGCGACGGCCTGCTTGAAGGCGCCGTAGCCGGACCCGTCGAATTCGCGCTCGACCTCCTCGGGCTTGGTGCCGCGGACGGCGGCAAGGATGTCGATCAGGTTCGAGATCCCGGCCTTGTCCGGACCCCGGACGATCTCGCTGCCCGAGTCGGTCACGGCCGAGCGGAACTTCTTCACGATCGCCTCGGGCTCCTCTGTCACGTACACGGTGCCCTGGGGGCTGCCGCCGGTCGTCGACATCTTGCGGTCGGGAAACTGGAGGTCCATGATCCGCGCGCCGACCTCGGGCACCCGGACCTCCGGGACGACCAGCGTCTCGCCGAAGCGCGCGTTGAAGCGCTCTGCGATGTCGCGCATCAGCTCGACGTGCTGGCGCTGGTCCTCTCCGACTGGGACCTCATTGGCGCGGTAGGCGAGCACGTCGGCCGCCTGCAGTACCGGGTAGAAGAACAGCCCCGCCGAGACCAGGTCGCGCTGCGAGCCCGACTTGTCCTTGAACTGCGTCATCCGGTTCAGATCGCCGAACGCCGTGACGCTGGAAAGCAGCCAGCAGAGCTCGGTGTGCTCGTGCACGTCCGCCTGACGGAAGAAGATGCATCGCGCGGGGTCGAGCCCGGCGGCCAGCAGCGTCGCGGCGGTGTCGTAGACGGACTCGCGCAGCACCGCCGGCTCGTACGCGACGGTGATCGCGTGAAGGTCCACGACGCAGTAGATCGCCTCGCCGCGGTCCTGCCCCGCCACGTACTGGGTGATCGCGCCGATGTAGTTGCCGAGGTGCTTGCGACCGGTCGGCTGGATGCCGGAGAAAATGCGCATCGGAGTGAGCGCGGAGGCTACTTGGCGAGCGCGCCGGCGGGCGTGTCCGCGCCCCGTCGCCGCTGCGTCCCGGCTGCCGGCCGCTCACGGCGGAGCAGGTAGGCGGCGATCACGCCGGCGATCGCGCCCGACAGGTGTCCCTGCCACGACACGTTCCCGTGCGGCACGAGGCTCGCGATCAGCACGGCGCCCCATACGGCGCCGACGACCAGGCCGGTCATCAGCTCGAGCGCGCTGCGATCGAAGAAGCCCCTGGCGAGCAGATATGTCGCGTAGCCGAAGACGACGCCGCTGGCTCCGATCGTGCTCACGCCCGAAGGCGAGATCAGCCACGTCAGGAGGCCGCCGATCACGATCACGATCCCGGTCACGATCGCCAGCCGGGCCGCCCCTTGCAGCGCGATGATCACGCCCATGAACACGAGCGGGATCGTGTTGGAGATGAGGTGCGCGAAGCTGGCGTGAATGAACGGGGCCGTGAGGATCCCCCACAGGTGCCCGAAGCTCCTCGCGAAGATCCCGTCGCCGTCGAGTCCGTTGGAATCGATCGTGTTGACCACCTCGAGCACCCACATCACCGCGACGATCCCAGCCAGCAGCGCGAGTCCCTCACGCTGGGTCTGACCGCGGCGTGGCTTCGTCGGCGTGCGGCTCGTGGAGGGGACCGGATCGCTCACGCTTACAAGGATGGCAGGTCGCCTGGCGGTCCCTGGAGCGCCTCCACCGCGATCGCCACCGCCACCTCGGCGCGCTCGCGCAGCGACGCGGCCAGCACGAACTCCTCGGGGGTATGAGCCCCTCCCCCACGCGGTCCGAGCCCATCGATCGTCTGCGCGATCGTGGGCGCGAAATGGCTCGCGTCGCTCGCGCCGCCACGCGCCACCCCGACGATCCGGCGCCCGAGCCGCGCGCTCGCGCGCTCGAGCAGCGGCGCGGTCACGGCGCGGACGTCCATCCCCGGCCACAATCGCTCCATCCTCGCCTCCAACCCGACGCCGTCGAGCGCCGGCGGGATCGCGCCGATCACGTCGTCGAACGCCTCGATCCGGTCTGCGCGCAGGTCGAAGATCAGCTCGCCACCCGCCGGCACGACATTCAGCGCGTCGCCCGAGCGGACCACCGTCGGGACGACACTGAGCCGGTCGGGACCCGCCGGCTGATGCAGCCGTGCCAGGTCGACCGCCGTTTGTGCCAGCGCCAGCAGCGCGTTGGCGCCCTGGTCGGGCGCGCTGCCCGAGTGCGCCGAACGCCCCGTCGCCCGCGCCCGCAGCGTGCCCGCCGCCTTGCGACGCACGACGACCCCCTCCTCGCCGCGCGGGCCCCGCTCTCCAGCCTCGAAGCAGAGGCAGGCGTCGTAGCCCGCGAAACGGTGGGCGTGGACGAACGGCTCGGTGCGCCACTCCTCGTCGGTGACCAGCACGACCGACAGCTCGGCGAATGCGTCCGGTCGGCTCGCCAGCGCCCGCGCCGTGCCGAGCGCGATCACGACGCCGCCCTTCATGTCGGCCGTCCCGGGTCCGTAGAGCCGTTCGCCGTCGCGGCGCAGCGCCGCGTGCGCGTGATGTCCGATCACCGTGTCGACGTGACCGAGCAGCATGATCCGCCGCTCGCCCGAGCCGGCGACCCGCGCGACCAGGTCGGGGGCACTGCCGGGTGTCGACGCCGGGACGCGCTCGATCGAGGCCTCGGAGGGCAGCAGCGCGCCGCAGATCGCCAGTGCCTCCTCGGCGCCCGGAACGTCGCCGGATGGCGAGGACACGCCGACCAGCGCTTCGAGCTCGCGTTCCGCGCGGGCCCCGATCTCACGCGCAGCGCGCTCTACGAACTCGTCCACAGGCCGTAGTGTGCCGGTGTTCCGCCGGCGGCGGGACGCGGGGTGCGTCAGTCGACGGTCGGGAGCGTGGCGTCGCGGGCCGGGCCAAGGTCGGCGATGTCGAGCTCGCCGTCGGCGTGGAGCTTCATCAAGGCGCCGACCGCTTCGCGCGTGAACTGGCTGCCGACGAGCTGCGCGCACTCGGCCAGCGCCTCATCGACGCCCTTCGGCGCGCAGTAGGGCCGCCCGCTCGTCATCACGTCCCACGCGTCCGCGACGGCGAGGAGCGCGGCGCCCTGGGGGATCTCCGCAGCGGCCAGCCCGCGCGGGTAGCCGCTGCCGTCCGGGCGCTCGTGGTGTGTCCGGATCCATTCGACCTGCTCGGCATCGAGCACACCTTCGGCGATCCGAGCCGCGAGCTCGGCGTGCTCGCGCACCTCGTCGCGCTCAGTGCCGGTCAGTGGCGTGACCTTGTGCAGCACGTCATCGCTGATCGCGACCTTGCCTACGTCGTGCACGAGTGCCGCTTCGCTCAGCGCGACCGCACGCTGCGGTGACCAGCCCGCCGCCCGGGCGAGCTTGGTGACGAGCGCGGCGACGCGGATCGAGTGCTCGCGTGTTGCGGGATCCTTGGCGTCGATCGCGCGTGCCAGCTCGCGCAGGCCGAGGACCGCGTGCGAGCGCTCGAGCCGCTGCACGCGCTCGGGCGCGGACAGCTCGCCGATCACCTCGGGGTCATAGATCCAGCAGCGGTTGCGGCCATGCGCCTTGCTCCAGTACAGCGCGCTGTCCGCGAAGCTCACCAGCTGCGCCGAGTGCGTCGACGCGTTCGTGTCGCAGAGCCCGGCGGAGACGGTGATCCGGAACTGCCGTGAGGCGGTCGCGGCGATCAGCCGCCGGGCCCGCTCGACCGCCACCAGCGCCTGCTCGCGGTTCGTCTCGGGCATCACCCAGGCGAACTCGTCGCCGCCCACCCGCCCGAGCACGTCCTCGGCGCGGGCGTGGTCGGCCAGGCAGCGGGCAACCCGGACGAGCATCTCGTCACCGGTGTCGTGCCCGCCGTAGTCGTTGACGTGCTTGAAGTGGTCGATGTCGATCACGGCGACCGACAGCACCCGCGCGTGGCGGACCGCGCGAGAGACCTCGGCGGCCAGCCGCTCGTGCAGCGCGCGGCGGTTGGCGAGGCCGGTGAGCGCGTCCGTGGAGGCCTGCGCCGCGAGCCGGGCACGATCGTCGATGCTCGCGATCGCCGTCGCGAGCAGGTCCCCGAACTCCATCAGCCGCTGCTCGTCGTCGTCGGTCAGCTGACCGGGATCCGCGCCCGTCGCGGCGAGGATCCCCCACACCTTGCCGCCGACACGGACGGGAGCGACCAGGCTGCTCGCGTACCCAAGTCGCCGGACCGCGTTACCAGCCGGGTTGTCGTCGACCCTGATCGGCCCGTTCGAGTCCCGCGCCAGCGCGGCGTCGCTGTCGGGCCCGACGCCCACCTCGGTTCCCGGCGGGTAGCGTCCGCCCTCGCGGTCTGACCACGCGCCCATCACCGTCGCCTTGCTGTCGGAGTCGAACCGCAGGATGCCCGCGGCGCCGGCGCGCAGCAACAGCGCCGCCTCGCGCGCGACGAGATCGAAGATCTCGCCGGGCGTCTCGCCTTCGACGACCGCGGTCGCGACCCGCCGGAACGAGCCCTGTTCGGCGGCGAGCCGCTCCGCCCTTGCGCGCAGCTGTTCCATCAGCTGCCGGCCGGCGAGGATCGCACCGCCGAGGACGACGTAGGCCGGACCCGCGATCACGAGCTCGCCGAGGAACTCGTCGTGCGTCGCGCGACCGTCGTACACGAGCGGCAGCGCCACGGTCGCGATCGACAGCGCCAGGTAGAGGCTCGCGACCGGCCACGCGAAGAAGTAGGCCGCGAACACGACGACGAAGAACAGGTAGACCCAGGCCGGCGAGGTCGCGCCGCCGGACGAGGCGACCGCCGTCCCGATCAGTCCGATCGCGAGGATCACGGAGAAATGGATCAGGTAACGCGGCGCGCGCTCCCAGTCGATCAGAAGCAGCGAGGCAGCGCCCCACGCGCACGCCGCGAACGTGAGCACCAACATCACCAGCCGGTGGCCGTGCGGCGTCCCGGGGACGACGATCAGCGGTATCAGCGTCACCCCGCCGACGACGAAGAACGCGCCGCTCACCGAGCCCGCCAGCGGCCGCTCCTCGGATGCCACCAGCCCGCGCTCGATGAAGCGCTCCAGCGCTGGCCCGATCTTGCCCCTCACCCCGGCTGTGAGCATCGCCTATATATCGGCTCTCGGCCGACCGTCCTTTATTCGGACTAGAGCGTTTGGCGGACCACCGGTCGGCGCGCGGCGGCGGCCTCGTCGAGGCGCCGCACCGGCGTTGTGTAGGGAGCTTGCCGCGCCACCTCGGGATCTTCTCGCGCTTCACGCAGGACGGCGGCCACGATCTCCGCAAATTGGTCGAGTGTCTCCTTGGTCTCGGTCTCGGTCGGCTCGATCAGCAGCGCCTCGTCCACGATCAGCGGGAAGTACACCGTCGGCGGGTGCACGCCGTGGTCGAGCAGCCGCTTGGCGAGATCCAGCGTGCGGATCTGCAGGTCGCGCTTCATCGGCGAACCGGACAGGACGAACTCGTGCATGCAGAGGCGCTCGTGCGCGGCCGGCAGGTACTCGAGCACACCCTCGCGTCGCAGCCGCGCCAGCAGGTAGTTGGCGTTCAGCACCGCGACCTCGGAGACCTCGCGCAGCCCAGCCGCGCCGAGCGAGCGGATGTACGCGTAGGAGCGCACGAACACGCCGTAGTTGCCCTGGAACCCACGGAGCCGGCCGATCGACTTGGGGCGGTCGTAATCGAGGTCGTAGTAGGCCGGCCCGCCATTCGAGCCGTTGCCGGTGTGCTCACGGATGACCACCTGCGGCCGCGGCAGGTAAGGCTCGATCCGGTCTGAGACGGCGATCGGCCCGGCGCCCGGTCCGCCGCCGCCGTGCGGCTGCGTGAACGACTTGTGGAGGTTGAAATGAACGATGTCGAAGCCCATGTCCCCGGGACGGCAGATGCCCATGATCGCGTTCAGGTTCGCGCCGTCGTAGTAGAGCGTCGCGCCGACGCCGTGCACGATCTCGGCGATCTCCTCGATCCCGGTCTCGAACAGCCCGAGCGTCGACGGGTTGGTCAGCATCAGGCACGCGACGTCCTCCGTCGCCTTCGCCCGCAGGTCGTCGAGGTCGACGTTGCCTTGTGCGTCGGTTCCGACCTTGACGACCTCGTAGCCCGCCATCGTGACCGTCGCAGGGTTGGTCCCGTGGGCGGTGTCGGGCGTCAGGACCTTGGTCCGGTTCTCGCCGCGGTCCTCGTGGAACGCGCGCGTGAGCAGCACCCCGGCGAGCTCGCCGTGGGACCCGGCCGACGGCTGCAGCGACACGTGCGGCAGTCCGGCGATCTCGGCCAGCGCCTCCTGCAGGCGGAACATCAGCTCGAGCGCGCCCTGGGCGCGTGCGGGGTCCTGAAGCGGGTGGAGCTTGGCGTGGCCGGGCAGTGCGGCGACACGCTCGTGCAGCTTGGGGTTGTGCTTCATCGTGCACGATCCGAGCGGGTAGAAGCCGGTATCGAGGTCGAAGTTGCGCTTTGACAGCCGGTTGAAGTGACGCACGATCTCCGGCTCTGAGACCTCGGGCAGGCGCGGCGCCTGCGAGCGCCGCATGGCCGGCGGAAGGAGCTCGTCGAGCGGGCGCTCGGGAACGTCGAGCGGCGGCGGCGAGAACGCCCGCCGCCCCGGCTTCGAGCGCTCGTAGATCGTCAGGTCGTCGTCCGCGGCGGCGGTGAACCAGCGCGCCTCACGGGTGCTCGCGGGAGAGCTCACCCCTTCACCCCCGCGAGCTCGGTGCGCTCGGCCGCGACCGCCGCCGCAAGCTCGTCGGCGAGTCGGTCGATGTGCGCGCGCGTGCGTTGCTCGGTGATCGCAACGAGCAGCCCGTCGCCGAGCTCCGGGTAGTCGATCCTCAACGGGTAGCCGGGGTTGACGCCCCGCTCGCGGCAGCGGGCGACGACGCGCTCGACCGAGGCATCGAGCGCCACGGCGAACTCACGCACCACCGGCTGGTCGTGCAGCAGCGTGACCCCGTCGATCTCGGTGAGCCGCTCGCGCGCGTAGGCGGTTCGCTGGAGCATCAGCTCGACGAGCTCGACGATTCCCACGCGGCCGAGCCAGCTCAGGTAGATCACGCCCGCGAGCGCGTTCAGCGCCTGCGAGGTGCAGATGTTCGAGGTGGCGCGCTCACGGCGGATGTGTTGCTCACGGGTCTGGAGCGTCAGTACGAACCCGCGCTTGCCGTCGAGGTCACGCGTCTCGCCGGCGATCCGCCCGGGGACACGGCGCATCAGCTCCTCGGTCGCGGCGAAGAACCCGAACGACGGTCCGCCGAAGTCCAGGCGGTTGCCGAGCGTCTGCCCCTCGCCGACGGCGAGATCGGCGCCGCACTCGCCGGGCGAGCGCAGCAGCGCCAGCGGGAGCGGATCGCAGGCGCAGATCATCAGCGCCCCGGCGTCGTGTGCGGCTGCGGCGAGCGCCTCGAGCTCCTCGACCGCGCCGAGGAAGTTCGGCTGCTGGACGATCACGGCACTGACGTCGCCGTCGAGGGCCGGAAGCTCGGTGACGCCCGCGGACAGCGGCGCCTCGACCACCTCCATCCCCCACCCGTGCGCCAACGTGGCGAGCGTCTCACGCGAGTGGGGGTGCACGCCGCGGGAGACGACGAACCGCCGCCGGCCGTTGTGGAGCTTGGCGACGTTCCCGGCCGCCCCGACCGCGCTCGGCCCCTCGTAGACCGACGCGTTCGACACCGGCAGCCCGGTGAGCTCCGAGATCGCGGTCTGGTACTCGAACATCGCCTGCAGGCCGCCCTGTGAGATCTCGGGCTGGTAGGGCGTGTACGGGGTGAGGAACTCCGAGCGGAGCGTGATCGAGTCGATCAGCGCCGGGACGTAGTGGTCGTACATGCCCGCCCCGAGGAACGACACCTCGTCCTCGGTCGAGACGTTCGCCGCCGCGAGCGCGCGCAGCTCCTCGTATACCTCCTGCTCCGAGCGCCCGCCGTCGAGCGCCGGCGGACGGTCGAGCCGGAGCCCGGCTGGGATCTCGGCAAACAGCGCCTCGACCGACTCGACGCCGATCTCGGCGAGCATCTCCTGCAGGTCGGTCTCGGTGACGGACGTGTACCGGCTCACGACAGCAGCGCCTGGTAGTCCGCGGCGCTGAGCAGCGCGCCCGTCTCGGAGGGATCGCTCAGCTTGACCTTCACCAGCCAGCCGGAGCCGTAGGGATCCTCGTTCACCGTCTCGGGGCTACCCGACAGCTCCGGGTTGACCTCCAGGATTTCGCCGGACAGCGGCGCGACGACGTCGGAGACGGCCTTCACCGATTCGATCTCGGCGTACGGCTGGTCCTTGGTGACCGTGGCCCCGACCTTCGGTGCCTCGAAGAACACGACCTCGCCCAGCGAGTCCTGCGCGTACCACGTGATCCCGAAGGTCGCGGCGCCGCCGTCGATCCGGGCCCAGTCGTGCTCGGAGTGGTACAGCAGCTCGTCGGGGTAGCTGGCCTCGGCCATGCTCAGGATTCCTTTCGGTAGAGGGGCTTGCGTTCGACCACGGCGGGGCGGATGGTGCCGCGGACGTCGATCTCGAAGCGCGTGCCGGGCTGCGATTCCTCCGCCGGCAGGTAGGCCATCCCGATGCCGCGCTCCAGACACGGGGAGAAGCTGCCGCTGGCGACCACGCCGCCGCCGACGACCGGGTTGCCGGGGCGCGCGATCCCGGGGCCGTCGATCACGAACGCCACGAGCTTCTCCTTCGGACCGGCCGCGCGAACCGCCGCCACCGCCTCTGAGCCGATGAAGCCGGTCTCCTCCTTGCAGCACCAGCCGAGGCCCGCCTCGATCGGGTTGCGGTCCTCGTCCATGTCGTTTCCGTAGAGGTGAAAACCGGCCTCCAGCCGGAGCGTGTCCCGAGCCCCGAGGCCGGCGGGCACGGCGCCGGCGGCGACGACCGCGTCCCACACGGCACCGGCGTCGCCCGGATCGACCAGTAGCTCGACCCCGTCCTCGCCGGTGTAGCCGGTCCCGCAGACGAGCGTCGGCGCGCCGGCGACGTTGCGCTGGCAGCAATGCATCCTCGCGGGGAGCGATCCGTCAGCCAGCCCGCGCACGAGCGGGCGGGCCTCCGGCCCCTGGACGGCGAGCATCGCGAACTGCGCGGCGACGTCGATCACGTCGACGTCGAACCCAGGGGCCCGCGCCTGCAGCCACGAGACGTCCTTCTCGTGGTTAGCGGCGTTGGTGACCGTCAGGAACTCGCAGTCGGCGAGCCGGTAGGTGAAGAGATCATCGAGCACCCCGCCGTCCTCGCGGCACAGCACGCTGTACTGGGCGCCGCCCTCGGGGATCCGCCGCACGTCGTTGGACAGCGTTCGCTGCAGGAACTCGGGCGCCTGCGGCCCGCGCGTCTCGAGCTGGCCCATGTGCGAGACGTCAAACACGCCGGCGGTGCCGCGCACCGCCAGATGCTCCTGGCGAATGCCCTGGTATTGGACCGGCATCTCCCAGCCGGCGAACGGGACCAGGCGCGCCCCGGCGGCGACGTGGCGGTCATACAGAGGGGTCCGGCGCAGCGCCGTCTCGACGGTCGAGCTCACGTCCCTGAGGCTATTACACGTCACCCCCGTATTCCCGGGGCGGTCCTCCGTGGGCGCCCACCGCTACCCCGGGCGGGATTTCGGCGCCGCTCGCCCGCTGCGATCCCTGCTCGGGCCTGGGGCGGGCCCGATCTGCACGGTCGCGTGATAGATCGAGGCGACGACCGCGAACGCCGGCTTCGGCTGGCCGGTGTTGGTGATCAGCCCCTTCTGCACCCACGGTGGGTCGGGGAACGGGTCGCCGCCGCCCCAACCGGGTCTCGCGGCGAAGTCCTGAAGCGCGAAGTAGATGGCGCCCGACAGCCAGCGCTTGGTCGCGAACACGTTCAGGTGGTAGGCGGCCGAGTCGGCCTGGAACTGGTAGGTGCCGCGCTCCTCGACCGGTCCGTCGCGATTGGCCTCGAACCCGAACTCGGTCACGAACAGCGCCTTCGTCGGGTAGCACGCGCGGAGGCTGTCGAGGAACGGCCCCAGCTCGTCGCGGTCATCGGTCGAGCCGCCGCCCGCGTCGAACCAGCCGAAGTAGTCGTTGAAGCCGATCACGTCCAACGGCGCGTACGCCGCCTGGCACGGGACCCCGGGCCAGTCCGAGATCGCCATCCCGACGGGCCGGGTCGGGTCTAGCTTGTGGGCGAGGGCCGCCGCCGCCGTGATGTAGTTGGCCTCGTTGGCCGTTGCCGGTGTCGGCGGCTCGTTTCCGATGCTCCAGAGCATCACCGAGGGATGGTTCTGGTTGTCAAGGATGTTCTGCCGGAGCATCGACTCACCCAGCGAGACCACCGATGGGTTCCCAAGCTGCTGGTCACTGAGCTGGTAGACGGGAACCTCGTCCCACACCAGCAGCCCGTAGCGGTCGGCCAGCTCGAGGATCTGCGGGTCGAGTGGGTAGTGCGAGCGGATCACGGTCGCACCGAGCCTGCGCTCCCAGTTGAACAGGTTGGCGAGCTGGCCCGGGGTGAGCGCCGCCCCCGTCTGCAGGTTCTGCTCGTGGATGAAGGCCCCGCGCACGTTCAACAGCCGGCCGTTCAGCGTCAGGTGCCCGTTCGCGTTCACCTGGATGCTCCGGATCCCGCTATCGGTGACGTAGCCGCCGAGCGGATGACCCTTTGCGTCGGACAGCGTCAGGGTGGCGCGGTAAAGACTCGGGTGACCCGGGGCCCACAACTGCGGGTGGTTGACCAGCGCCTGGGACTGAGCCGACCACGTGGCGTGCGGGCGGATCGCCGCGGCGCCGAAGTCGACCGGGATGCTGCCGTAGTAGCCGTGCAGGTTCACGTGCTGGGTGACCCCGGTGACGTTGCGGACGGCGACCTGCTCCTGGATCGTGGCGGCGCAGCTCGGGCACGGCAGGATCGGCCGCACCTGTACCTGCTGGACGTCGGCGCGCTGGGCGGTACGCAGGTAAACCTCGCTGAGGATGCCGCCGAAGTTCCACCACCCGCCGCCTGGACCGGGCGGCATGTCATTCGCGCCGCGAGTGTCGTCGACCCGCACGACGAGCTCGTTGACGCCCGGATGCAGCTGCGGTGAGATGTCGAACTCGAACGGAAGGTAGGCGCCCGCGTGGCCGCCGATCAGGTGCCCGTTCAGCCACACGCTGGCGCGGTAGTTGACCGACTCAAAGCGGATGATCCAGTCCCGGTCGGCGGTCGGCACATA